>CADBMG010000019.1 GCA_902795745.1 uncultured Pseudomonadota bacterium | reverse complement strand
TATAAAAACACTCATTAAGATATAAAAGTAATCAGATTAAAACAAAAAACGAGCGATAAAATTTACTCTGGTTTCTATATACGCATTTTTTCAGTTCAATGCAAGAGTTTTTTACGCTTATATGCAAGATTATTTATTCATACCTTAACGCATTAATCGGATTTAGCAGAGAAGCTTTATATGCAGGAAAAAATCCAAACAATAAACCTACAACACCGGAAAAACTAAATGGCAATAGTACGTAGAATGTTGATAACGATGTAGATATAGATGTGGTTAAAGGAAAAATCAGAACACCAGAAATGCCGATGACAACCCCAATTAAGCCACCAATAAGCGATAATATCAATGACTCCATCAAAAATTGCAACCGAATATCCCAACGTTTAGCACCGATTGCCATACGAATGCCTATTTCTCGCGTCCGTTCTGTTACAGATACGAGCATTATATTCATAATGCCTATACCCCCAACCAGTAACGAAATTGATGCAATTGATCCCAACAGAATAGTCATAATTTGTGTTGAAGACTGCATCATTTCCATAAATTGGGTGAGATTCATAATTGTAAAATCATCGTCTTTGTTCAGTCCCAGATTATGACGTTGTCGCAATAATGCTGAAATTTCATCCTGTGAAGTATATGTATCTTCTGCATGATAAGTTTGTAACATAATCATATTAACCATATCAGGAAATTGCGTACCGGATATTTTTTTTTGGACGGTTGACAATGGCAGATAAATCATATCGTCTTGATCTTGTCCCGGTCCGCTTTGTCCTCGTGCCAGTAATACTCCTATAACCGTAAAAGGAGAACCTTTTACTCTTATTGTTTTGTTGAGCGGATCAATGTCTCCAAACAATTCTTTAACTACGGTATAACCCAGAATCGCAACTTTATTGGCATTTTTTAGATCTGCATCCGTAAAATATCTTCCGTAAGCCAGATCCCATTCTTTAATAGCAAAATAACGATTATCAGTTCCGATAATGTTTGTTGCCCAATTAGTGTTACCAAATACGATTTGTCCGCTGTCATTAACCACCGGAGCAGCCAGACGAACAGCGTCTATTTTTTCCTCTATATCATTGGCATCGCTATTTTTAAGTGTAGGCTGCGAACCATGACCCATGCGAGCTCCGCCGGAAGTACTTGAGCCAGAGCGAATCATAATTAAATTTGTTCCCATGGATTGCATTTCATTTTGCAAAGATATTTGAGCTCCGAGACCTATTGATAACATTATGATTACAGAAGCAACACCTATAATGATTCCCAAACTGGTTAAAATTGAACGCATTTTGTTGGCTTTAATGGCTCGAAGAGCAATTTTTGCGGTTGCTTTTAATTCAATCATAATAATATCCTTTTTTTGTTTGGTTGATCACTGTTAATTTCTCCATCAACAATTCTTATAATTCGTTTGGCATATGAAGCGATATCTTCTTCGTGTGTTACCAAAATTATTGTGCGATTTAAATCATGATTAAGATGGGTAAACAGCTCCATAATTTCAATACTCATTTTAGTATCTAAATTTCCTGTTGGCTCATCTGCAAATATAATAGGGGCATCGTTTACGATTGCTCTGGCAATTGCCACTCTTTGCTGCTGTCCACCGGAAAGTTGATTGGGAAGATGATGCATACGCTCTTTAAGTCCTACGTTTGTCAGTGCGTTTATTGATTTGCGACGGCGAGTTTTAGCATCTAAACCGGAGTATATCATCGGCAGTTCAACATTTTCCAAGGCAGATGTTCTTGATAATAAATTAAAACCTTGAAACACAAAACCTATTTTGTGATTGCGAATTTCTGCTAATTCATCAGAATTCATATTTTCTACGTTTAACCCTTCCAATATGTATTTTCCAGATGTTGGTGCGTCTAAACAACCTAGTATATTCATCAAAGTTGATTTTCCCGATCCTGATGGCCCCATGATTGCGACAAATTCACCAGAATAGATTTTTAAATTTATACCTTTGAGTATTTCTAAATTAAACCCATCAAGAGGGTAACTTTTGTGAATATTAACTAATTCGATCAATGGTTTCATCAGCGAGGCATCCTCAATTTTGTATTACGAGATTTTTCTATTTTTTTATTCATTTTAGAAATAATTACTTTATCTCCGGCATTTAATTCATTTGTTAAAATATGAGTTTTTTCCTCATCGCTTATCCCTAATTTGACGGATATACGCTTAGGTTTTCCATTGCGTATAATCCATATACCTCGATCAGAATAACGTTTATTGTTATCATTGTCTTCTAAATAAAAACGCAGGGCCGGATTAGGAGCCAACAGCACGTCTTTTTCATCAGCAGTAATTATTTCTACATTAGCGGTCATTCCTGGTTTAAGCTTTAAATCTGCGTTGTCGATTTCAATCACTACTGTATACGTTACAACGTTCGAGTTGGTGATAGCTTCATTACGAACCTGTATAACTTTGCCGTAGAAATATTCATCGGCATAGCTATCTACCGTAAAACGTACATCTTGTCCTTCCTTGACTTTTGCAATATCAGCTTCGGCAACAGTTGCTTCAATTTGCATTTTGGTTAAATCTTCTGCAACGGAAAATAATTCAGGTGTTGAAAAACTTGCTGCCACAGTTTGCCCTACCTCAACGGCTTTTGAAATGACAATGCCGTCGACAGGAGATTTAATCTCAGTGTATGAAAGTTCCGTTAGAGCGGAATTAAGAGCAGCTTCTGCTTGTTTAACTTGTGCTTGATCCAAAGCTAACTGAGCTAACGCATTATCATAATCTCGTTCGGCAGCTTCTAAATCTTTTTCGGTTGAGTATTTTGAAGCGTTTAGTTTACTAATTCGGTCCAGAGCTTTTTTGTAATATTTAATATTGTTTTGTTCAACAGCTACTTGGGCTTTGGCAATTTCTAATGAAGCTTCTCGTTGAGCAACATTTGCTTTGGCATTGTCTTGGTCAATTAATGCCAACAATTGTCCTTTTTTTACAACGGAATTATAATCAACATAAATTTGAGCTATGCGGCCGGATGCCTGAGTTCCAATTGTTACGGTAGATAGCGGATTTATTGTACCGGATGCCGTAATTATCTCTGTAATATTTCCGATGACAAGAGGCTGAGTTTTAAAACTCTGTGCTTCAGTCGAATTAAAGATTCTAATAGATACAAGTAAGATTATTATAATAACCGCTATAAGTGAAATCCATTGTTGCCGATTTTTAGGCTTTATTATATTAATTTTTTTCCAATTTACAGATATATTAAACATCATAAACACTCCTATTAATGTGCAATATAGATTATTTTTGTTTCTCTGTCTAGCATATAATCAAATTTATTTTGTACTGGAAGATGAAATATTTTGGTTATTAATTTTATTTACACATCTTGATTTTAACGCTTGCTTTTTATAATAAAAAAAACTAAATATCGTAAAAAAGTACGTTAGGTAAAGGAAGATGACTGATACTGAATATTATGATTTATTGGAAGTTACTCCGCAAGCATCTGCGGAAGAAATTAAGCATGCGTTTCGTAAACAAGCTATGAAATATCATCCGGATCGTAACCCGGGGGATAAACAGGCAGAACAGAAATTTAAGCAAATTAATGAAGCATATGAAATACTTAAAGATGAACAAAAGCGCGCAGCATATGATCATTACGGTAAGGCAGGGCTTGGAAATGGTAATACGTTTGGTGGGGGATTCGATTTTTCAGGGGGATTTAGTGATATTTTCAGTGATATATTTGCTGATTTTATGGGCGCTGGTA
>CADBMG010000018.1 GCA_902795745.1 uncultured Pseudomonadota bacterium | reverse complement strand
TCGTAACAACGGAGCAAAAATTGACCAGTTGGTTAATGCTATGGTTGGCAAATTTCAAGATATGGGTATTACGCATGTTAATTTTCCAGAAGGTTTGCCGGATGATGAAAAAGGTCTGTGGCGCAAGGCTTTAGCGGAAAAGGGCATTGTTTATAAAGGCATGGGAATAGATGTTGATAAAGCCAAAGGTATGATCAAGGCTGCCCAAGAGAAAAATATGGATTCGGAAAAATTAATTGACTTTAAATATCGTATTGCCTTGCAAATGACTGAAAATAATGAGCGTAAGCACAAAACTCCGGGACTTGATGAAGAGGATTTCATCAGCGGATTGTTTAATACACGTAAATATAAAGCCTTTACTCACGGATATACATTTATGCTGAAGGGTAAATTAGGAGAATATTTGGATAGAGAAAATCCGGAAGATGGTGCTATCGAAAAAATTGCCGCTTATCGTGCATTGCGACACACATTTGAATTGTTCCGCAAAACAGTTGATCGAAATAGTATTCTGGATGCTGATGGTCTTTATTTATCCAGAAAGGAAAACATAATATTACTTTCAAATGAAGAGAAAGAAGCACTAAGAGCGCAAGGTATCAGTGGATTATCAAGAGATTTATCAATACAGCAGATGGGCGCAATTTTTGATATTTTATATAAGAGAGAATATGATTGGGCAAAGAAAAAATTGTATGACCAGTTAACTGCTGTACGTGATAAGCCGCAATCTTATCGCGGTGCGTTGCGTGCCGATGATATTATTGTACGGGCATTGTTCAATCAGGCTCATAACAGATGTAAGCGCATGAACGAAGAATTGGCTAAAATCGGTGTTGATAAACTAGGTTTAATAGAATCAACGGAAGTGCCGATGGAGTATGAAAAGTTTTTGCGCGATTATGCCGCCTCTCATCCGGAAACACCGAAAACAACGACTACTAATACCAATACTCCGCCTACGCAACCAACACCCAAGGCAAATTTTGGGGCTCAGGCTGCAATAGATAAATCACGCGGTGGTATGGAATAGATTGTTCACTAAAACTAACGAAAATTATTATAGAAAGGGATTAAAAAAATGAAAAAAAATATGCCATTAATTGCTTTAATGTTTGTATTTGTCGCATCAAACGGATTTTGTGCCGATGACTTGTTTGGTATAGATGATGTTGATTCTGAAACAATAACTGAAACAACTGCGCAGTCGGTAGAAAGTGCGGCAAAGCAAGAGTTTTTTTCTAAGTTTTTGAACTCTCGATTACCGGCATCTGCAGCTCGTAATATCGAAAAGGCAGAGAAAGTTTTTTGTTACACTGTGGCATACGCTCAGCCCAATGAAGATGTCTACACCGTAAATGATTTGGCAATTAAAGGTTCGTGCGGAGAATTATCTGACAGTGGTAAGAAATTGTTTAACGATGCCTTATGGCGTAATACAACGGTTTTTTCCAATCAAATGGATAATTGCAAAATTGCCCCGAAAATCATGTTGCGCTATATTTACGGACCGGATTCGACCGATGTTTTACTTTCCTATCCTTGTCCGGCAGTAACGTTCTATCACGGCCGCGATGTTGTAACCATAAACGCCGCGCCGGGAGCACAGTTGTTTGAGCAAATAACTAAGGCTTACGCTACTTTGTCCGAACCGTATATTTCTCCGGCGTTGGTGGGACAGATGCTACCCAACGGACAAATATTGAATCAGGAACAAAAAGAAATGGTGCGTCGTCTGGGACTGGGTGATACCCCTAATAAACGTTGGGGACAGCCTACATCCTCTCCGACACAACCTGCATCGGCTGCAACACCGAAAACCGGATGGAATAAGCTGAAATAATCCTCCACGCTGACTAAATAAGATATCTTCCTCTTTTTAATGATAATGGAAAAGAGTGATTAGTTGTTTTATTTTCAATATTCTTTGTCTCAGAGTTTTTCGCAATTAAAAGCAATAATTCACCTATATGCTGTTTAAGAATTTTTTAGGACAGTTTTTTATCTCAAAATCAGTCGTTTTTTTAAGACTTATTTTAGATATTGCAGTTATGATAATTGCATATTTGATATAAGGAGATATATATGTTTGCACTATTGTATGAATCTTGGCCGTTATTATACCGTATAGTTGCGGCTTTTGGATTAGCCTTGATTGTCAGCTTGCTTTTTGGTTCGCCGTTAATTAGTTTTTTACACAAGCATCAGCAAAAAGGTCAGCCGATTCGCACCGATGGACCGCAAAGCCATTTGCAAACCAAAAAAGGTACGCCGACGATGGGGGGAATCTTGATTTTAGGTTCCTCAATTTTGGCGATTGCTCTTTTTGCCAAAGTTTCATACCATTTTGTGTGGGTAAGTATTTTAGTGCTTATCGTCTACGGAATAACTGGATTTGTCGATGATTATTGGAAGGTTAAACGACAGAGCTCAAATGCCATGACGGCAAGAACAAAATTGTTTTTGCAATTTTTGACAGCCTTGCTCGCAGCCAGCATAATTACTGCAGCGACAACAACAAATATCAATACCGGTTTGACAATTCCTTACTTTAAGGACGTTGTGCTAAATCTTGGTTGGCTATACGTTCCGTTTGCGGTTGTAGTAATTTCCGGAACATCAAATGCAGTTAATTTGAGTGATGGCTTAGATGGCTTAGCTTCCGGTTTATTAATTATTTCGTTCAGCTTTTTTGGAGTTGTTGCCTATTTTTGCGGTATTGATGGTTCCGTAATACATTACATTCCGCGTTGCGGTGAGGTTGCTGTTGTTTGTGCGGCAATAGTTGGTTCATGTTTGGGGTTTTTATATTTCAATAAACCGAAAGCTCGTGTTTTTATGGGAGATACCGGATCTCTTGCTTTGGGGGCATTGCTCGGTGCAGTTGCCGTTATGACCAAGCAGGAAGTTTTATTGGCAATAGTCGGAGGGGTTTTTGTTGCCGAAACATTGTCGGTAATGATTCAAGTGGCTTATTTTAAGAAAACAGGTAAACGCTTCTTTAAAATGGCACCAATCCATCATCACTTTGAGCAATTAGGTTGGAGCGAGAAAAAAGTTGTCTTGCGTTTTTGGGGAACAGCACTGGCTTTTACGGCTTTGGGTTGTTTGGTTTTTATATGATAGGAAAGTAAAATGGTTAGTTTGTCGCGTCATAGTCATAATGCCTTAGCCAAATGGTTATGGACTGTTGATAAGGTAATTTTGTTTGTGACTTTGGCATTGCTTGCCATCGGTATAGTGCTTGATATAACCGCCAGTCCGGCAGTGGCTCGACGCATTAATGTTGATGATTTTTGGTTCGTACGCAAACAGGTGTTTTATGTAATAGCCTCTATCGGCGTAATATTTTGTTTATCTCTATGCAAATTAAAAACGATACGCCGTATATCTATTGCCGGATTCGCTGTTATTTTTGCCTTATTGGTGTTGACATTGTTTTTTGGTTTTGAAACCAAAGGTGCCAGACGTTGGATAAGTTTAGCCGGATTTTCAATGCAGGCATCTGAATTTATGAAGCCGATTTTTATTGTTGTCACTGCATGGCTCTTAGATTGCGGTAAAAAATATGATTATTTTCCGGGGATGGGAATTTCGATAGGTTTGTACGGTGCTGTTGCCTTACTTTTGTTGTTGCAACCTGACGTAGGAATGACATTGTTGGTAACTGCTATTTTCGGCTTACAATTATTTTTGGCAGGTTTGCCGATGCTGTTTGTCAGCATCTTGGCGATTAGCGGCATTTTTGTGCTGATTTTGCTATATTTTACTTTTCCGCACTTTCATGCACGTGTTGATCAATTTTTGTACGGAAGTGACGAAACAAGTTATCAAATCAATCGCGCAATGGAGGCTTTTCAAAACGGTAATTTAATCGGTCGCGGTCCGGGTGAAGGAACGGTAAAATTGCATATTCCGGATGCTCATACCGACTTTGTTTTTGCAGTTGCCGGTGAAGAATACGGAGTCTGGCTTTGCCTGATTATCATAGCTTTATTTGCAGTTATTATAATTCGTACACTGCGTGCATCGGTTAAAGAAACAAACCTTTTTGTAATGTATGCAGAAGTGGGCCTTGCGGCATCACTTGGTTTACAAGCATTCGTAAACATGGCATCTTCTTTGCACGTTATTCCGACCAAAGGTATGACTTTACCTTTTATATCGTACGGTGGTTCGTCGCTATTGGGTAGTGCGATGGAAATAGGAATGTTATTAGCAATAACCCGCAAAAATACCGCATCGGAGGATAAGGACGCGCAATGACAAAAGTTATGCTTGAAAATCTGCCGCAAGTACGCGGAGAATATAAATTTGATGAGCCGCTTTCCAAACATACATGGCTTGGTGTCGGTGGTAAGGCTGACGTGATGTTTTTACCGGAAGATGAAGCAGATTTGCAATATTTCTTGCAAAATAAACCGCAAGACATTCCTGTGTTTATTATAGGCGGAGGTTCTAATCTATTGGTACGTGACGGCGGTATCAGAGGGGCAGTTATTAAGTTAAGTAACCGAAGTTTTTCTAAATGGCAAATATGTGAAGAAAAACTTTATTGCGGAGCCGGATTAAAGAACTTCGAATTAAAGAAAATATTACCGCAAAATGGTTTGAGCGGCTTGGAATTTTTATGTTCGATTCCCGGAACTATCGGCGGAGCATTTCGCTCTAATGCCGGTTGCTTTGGCAGTGATTTGGCAAAAGTTTTGCACCATGCAAGAGTTATGGATGCTTCCGGTCATATATTTAAGGTTGAACCCGAAGATTTTCACTTTGCTTACCGATATAGTGATTTTCCGCAAGACTGGATTATTTTAGAAGTATGCTTACAAAGTGAACAAAAAAGCAAACAGGAAATAGAGGCAATTATAGCGCAAAATGATGAATATCGCAAAAATCATCAACCGCAAGGAATTCGTACAGCCGGTTCTACGTTCAAAAATCCCGAAGGTTTTGCCGCATGGCGTTTGATTAAAGAAGCCGGATGCGATACTTTGAGTATCGGAGGTGTGAAAATGTCTGATCAGCACTGCAATTTTTTGCAAAATGACGGCACGGCAACTGCTGAACAAATAGAACAATTATGTGAAAAAATTATCGAGGCTGTTTATAAACATTCGGGTGTAAAAATGCAAATGGAAGTTAAACGGGTAGGGGAAAGATTAGATAATGACGGCAGATCATAAAATATACGAAACGGTTTTATGGCCTTATCGTTTAATTGGTAATATGCTTTTAATCGGCTCTATTTGGCTTATTACCGTCGGAGTCATTACGATTCGTCATAATTTAATAGGTCAACAGATAGATTCTTTGCTCTCGGAAATATATCAAAAGTCAGCAGTTATAGGTTGGGGACTTGATGATGTAACATTGGAGGGGCGCAATAAAACTTCAAAACAAGATGTTTTGCAGGCAATTAATTTGTCGCGAGGAGATAATATTTTAAATATAGATTTGCAAAAGGTCCGTGAGGATGTACAGTCTTTGCCGTGGGTTAAAGATGTCGTAGTTACCAGACGATATTTTCCGAATATTATCCATATAAGTATCAAAGAAAAAACAGTTAAATCAATTTGGCAATATCAGAACGAATTTTATCCGATTGATGAAGATGGCAACATTATTGAAACAGAATATGTTCCACAACAAAATGTTTTGCAAATTGTTGGCGAGGGAGCACCTGAACACATTAAGGATTTGTTACAAACAATTGAAAAAGATAAAGATGTATTTAGTCGATTAAAAGCAGCGAATTATATATCACAACGTCGTTGGGATTTGATATTTGATAATGTTGAACATGGTATAACCGTTAAAATGCCGGAAGATGATTTGGAAAGCGCGTGGAAAAAATTGGTTAAACTTGATAAAACACACGGTATTCTTAAATATAAATTAACTTTCATTGATTTAAGATTAAAAAACAAAGTTATCGTTAAAGTAAACGATGAAAATTGATCAATTGTTAGTTTATATTTGAGGTAAATAAAGTGAATCGTAACACTATTGCAGCGTTGGATATAGGCTCATCTAAGGTATGTTGCATTATAGCACATATTATGAAAGATAAGCGCTTGAAGATTGTCGGTTACGGATATAATGCATCAAACGGTATTAAGAACGGCGTTATAACCGATATAAATCAAGCAACAATTTCCGTATGCAGTGCTGTCGAAGATGCCGAGCAAAAGGCTGACGAGCGTATTGATAGTGTTATCTTGAATGTTTCCGGCAGTAAAACAACCAGTTGTCTGCAAAATGCCTCAATATCTCTCAAAAAAAATCGTCCGGTTAGTCTTGAGGATATCAATAAATTGATAGCCAAAGGTACGGCTAAGGTTAATACAGGCGGAAATAATGAAATTATTCACTGCTCAACCACCACATTTAAGGTGGATCAAGGCGAAGAAATGAAAGATCCGATGAATATATACGGAGAAGAATTGTCTGTGAATATTCTTTTGGGTATGTATCCTTCAAATTTATATCGCAATTTGTCATCGGTGGTAGAAGCTGCACACCTTGATATCGAAAACAAAGTTTTAACGGCTTATGCTTCCGGATTGGCATGTATGGTGGAAGATGAGCGAGAATATGGGGCAACCGTTATCGATATTGGTGGAGGAACAACCAGTATTGCCACATTTAAAAACGGTTTTCCGATTGCTTTTTCGACTTTGCCGGTAGGGGGAATTAATATTACGCGCGATATAACGCAAGGATTAACAACCTCATTTGCACATGCCGAAGATTTGAAAATCCGTAGTGGTTGTGCTTTTGGTGTCTCGCAAGATGAATATGAAAATATCAACGTTTATCCGTTGGGAGAAGAAGATGACAGTTCCATCCGCCAAATGCATCGTTCCGATTTGACTAAAATTATAGCTCCGCGAGTGGAAGAAATGTTTGAACTGATTGCTCGCAAACTTGATGCGCATGGTTTAAGAGGTCAACGTAATCATCGTGTTGTTTTAACCGGAGGATGCAGTCAATTACCGGGTATACAATATGTTGCTAATGTAATATTGGATAAGCAGATTCGTTTAGGTGGTCCGCGCAATATTCCCGGAGTTCCGGAGCATTTAAATAATAATCCTATTTTTTCTACCGCTTTGGGTATGTTGCTGTTTGAAATGCATAATATGGAACGTAAGCCTAAAAAAACAATCAGTCGTCCTATTGGTGAAAGCGGAAAAATTGCTAAAATATTTAATTGGTTGCGGCAAAATTCTTAAAAATAGTAACTAAAACTTAATTTATTTAGCTTATATATATACGATATAAGTGTAACAGAATAAGTTAGGAGATAGATATATGTCCATAAAGTTAGGTGTCGCAGAAACCTCGGTTTCATACTTAAAACCTCGTATTGCCGTTGTTGGTGTCGGCGGTGGCGGCGGTAATGCCGTTAATAACATGATTTCGCAAAATTTGGAAGGTGTCGATTTTATTGTTGCCAATACGGATGCTCAGGCTTTAGCTCATTCAGCCGCCAGTCAAAAAATTCAGTTGGGTTTAGAAATTACTCAGGGCTTAGGGGCAGGTGCTCGTCCGGAGGTCGGTAAAATGGCAGCCGAAGAAGCTCGCGATAAAATCGCCGAAATACTTGAAGGCGTGAATATGGTATTTATTACGGCAGGTATGGGCGGAGGTACCGGTTCCGGTGCTGCTCCGGTTGTGGCTCATATTGCCAAAGAAATGGGCATCTTGACTGTCGGTGTTGTTACAAAGCCTTTTAGCTTTGAAGGTAAAAAACGTATGGAAATCGCCGAAAGTGCATTAGCCAATTTCACCAAAGAAGTGGACAGCATAATTATTATTCCTAACCAAAATTTGTTCCGCATTGCCGACGAAAATACTACGTTGGCTGACGCATTTAAGTTGGCAGATAATGTACTTTATTCCGGTGTTCGCTCAATTACCGATTTGATGATGATGCCTGGCTTGATTAACTTGGATTTTGCCGATGTTAAAAATATTATGCAAGATAAGGGTAAAGCAATTATGGGAACAGGTGAAGCCGAAGGTAAAGGGAGGGCAAAAGAAGCTGCCCGTCAGGCTTTGGCTAATCCGCTTTTAGATGATTGTTAGATGTTGGGGGCTAAAGGTGTTTTGATTAATATCACCGGCGGTACAGATATTACCTTACCAGAATTGGATGAAGCAG
>CADBMG010000017.1 GCA_902795745.1 uncultured Pseudomonadota bacterium | reverse complement strand
GCCACTGTTAAATTCGGTAGGTAAAACTCCGTTTTCACCGTTCCGTCAGGAGCTACATCTAAAACCGGTAAATCGCCGCGATGTCCATGTCCGTTTGGTCCTAAGTGCTGACCTGTTTTATCGGGATCATAATGACCACCGGCTTTCAAGGCTGCCTGCACTTGTCCTTTATCATCGGTCTTAGGTCCACAGTCGGGATTTTCATGAATATGAAAACCGTGCTTACCCGCCGGTAAATCATGCAAATCCACCTGCACTTTCAAGCCCTTATCCGTATCGGCAAACACAGCCGTTCCAACTTTATCTCCGCGCCCGTTAATCGTTGCGGTATAAATATCAGCTTTCGTTGTATTTTCCATCTTACACCCCATTAAAGCTAAAAAAATTAACAATACAATCTTTTTCATTTTTTGTTCCTCGGATGAATATAAGATTGCTTGAATTTAAAAAAAGCTGATAAATAGAATTAACTCTATTGCAAAGAATATCCCAATTTTTACCATCCGCGAGCGGCCGAACTTAAAAAGTCATCAACCTTTGCAGCAAAAGGAAAACGAGCTTGCCCTAAAATCATTTTTTTGCCATTAAGCTCCGGCAGTGGCCATACCTTTTGCAACAAATAATACCTAGCCAAATCTGCCATCAAACGTGCCTCCATATATGTCCCGAAATCAGAATATTTAATCTCCGGACGTTTCCCCATACATAACCTTAATACCGTAAACATTTCATGATGTTCGGACAAAACAAAACTATCGTTCTTAGTCAACAAATCCTTAAAACTTTTCAAGACCACGGGATTTTTCCAACCACCGCCAAACAAAATAAAATTCGGCTCAATCTGCACATTTTTCGGTGTTTGCGCCAACGCATAAACCGCAGTATAAGCAGCAAAATATTCCAGTGTTCGCACTACATCGGCAAAGTCTTTATCTTTATAAGTGACAGCAAGGTGCGTTAATAACTCTGATGTGTGATAATACGACGGATCACCGGACTTCGGCGGCAACATTTCATAATATTCACGACACAAATCAAACAGTTTTTGCAATAAATCCGGCAATATTTTACCTTTTTTACCGTATTTACCGTCAAAATCCATAGTTTGCCCCACACTGCGCAAAACATATTGATCAACATATTCATTAAATGGCCCGCTGTCCCAACTTATCTGTAATTTACCATCTTTAATCCAAGCTAAATTACCTGTATTTCCGGCATTATAATAACACCCATCACCTTCCATAGTAGCAATATGAGCATTGTGTGGACCGGCAAGCGGAGCACCTTCAAAACCGTTCATAATCAATGCCGAACGAAAGTCATTAATTACCGGAATACCGGTCAAGTTTGCCAATAATTGCGCCGAACCCATTTGTGTGGTGAAAGGCTTTCCTCCATATATTTTAGCCATTGATGGCGGATAATAGTCAAGTGTCTTACCATGAAAACCTATTGCCTCAATTTTTGCCTTTTGCAAATTGTTTTCACGACACATTGCATTGACTGCCTCGGCAACACCGTTAATATATTGCCAATGCAAATCTATAAAATTATTATCTTTAAGAATATCTGTCGCCGTCATTTTTTGCGCAACAACCCTTCTCTTAAAGCCATCAATTTGTTCTTTCTGTTCACTGCTGTACGGCACACTGTAAGAACAAATGTCGCGCATTTTTTCTCCGTCGAACTCGGTTAAAACAACATCAATCGCATCCATAGAATTTCCGGTCATCACCCCAATGATACGCATTTTAACCATGGCATTTTCTCCACCAAAACGCCGCTCCTACAAGACCTGCATTATTTTCAAATTCTGCTTGCATTACCAACAAAGGATTACGCCTCATAATTTCATTTACCGCTTTTTCTACCGCATTATAATCAACAATTTTCGCTAAGCTGCCGCCTAAAACCACCGCTTCCAAGTCAAGAACCTGATTAAGTAAAACAATAGCATCAACGAGCCGTTTTTGCCAAAGATGCAAGACTTCTATTGCTGTTTTATTTCCGGATTCGCTTGCTGCCTTTATTGCAAAACAGTCACTTATTGCAAGACCGTTTTCTTGTGCCAATTCGGCTAAATCACAACCTGCCACCGGAAATAATACCTCTCCCGCCGCACCAATTTTTCCTTCATATAGTTCACCATTCAGAATTAATCCGCAACCAACTCCCGTACCCAGAGTAAGCATTGCTGCATTGCGATAATTTTTTAATCTTCCGCACTGATTTTCCGCACAAATCGCCGCATTAGCATCATTGATAATAGCTGTTTTCAATCCCGTTAACTTAGCAAAATCGATATTTTCATATCCGCTCGGTAAATTGGTCGGTTTGCCTTGTACCTTATTTTCAAACACCACTCCGGCAGTGGCAACTGCCAAACCGTCAAAAGTTCCAGCCGATGCTGTTTTTTGTATTAAATCGGCAATACCTTCGGCATTCTTTGGAGTAGGTACAATTTTCACCTCTTCACAAATCTTGCCATCATTTTCAATTTCTGCCGAGGCAATTTTTGTACCGCCGATATCAAAAGATAAAATACTCATTTTTTCCCCTTACTTTGTAGAATTTGAGCAATAATCAACAAAGCAAAAATAAACGACGGTGTATTAAAAATAATCATCGGCCAAGCATACAAATGGCAACCGTATATTATCCAACAAAGTACGCCTAAAGCATAAACAACGTAACTTATCAGTGAAAGGCCTCTAACATCTTTGGTCCGCAATGTTTTAACTGTCTGCGGCAAAAAACATAAAGCCGTACAAATTCCCGCAATATATCCGAATATTTCCATCTCAGTTCTTCTACTGTTACAACCTGCTTTGTAGTATACACAAAAAAGCGGTTTGTCGTCAAGACAAACCGCTTTTTTCAGAACAGCATTTCTATTTTACCATCCTTAAAGCGTAACTTGCTTTGTGATACCTCCGCCCACTCTTCGCTAAGCGGAACAAATACCGCAATGCCGTACTCGTAGTCTTCAATGTTGTGGAATACCCCCAAAGCCAAGGACATATACCCGACAACTTTGTCTTTTTCCTTGCTGCGACATTGCCAACCGGAACAAGCACTTGAGTTTCCGAAAATGCCGGCACGGCAAACTACCGGTTCCCCAAAGAACCTTTCAGCATGGATTTCGACCTCATTTTTATCCAAGGTCCATCCTTCAATCTCAACTTCCGTACCCAGAAGTGTAATGAATTTTACTTTTTTCATAATGATTGGTTTTATATAGTAACAAAAATCGTAGCAAAAAACTAAAAGAGCGGCCGAACCTTTCCTGTCAGAATTCGGGCGCTCTCAATAATCGGATTTTGCAATTGGCAGACTTCATAATGCATAGATGCAACTTTTTGCTTACACCGACTCCATAAATCACATCAAAAACATTAAATAAATACTCTATTCTACCGCGAATCATAATAAAATATCATTTAATCATTTTTGGTGCCGAATTAATTCGTCTGACGTGTCACTTCAAATATTTTCATTTCTATCTGCTCTCGGCAAAATCGCCCAATATGTCAAAGAACACTTCAAAAGACATCCCGATATTGCTACCGGTTTATAATAATATCTTCATAATTCAAAATCAGCTACTGTATAAAACATTTTCCGTTTTAATGCAACAAAAAAAGATGTCGCAAATAACGACATCTTTTTTCTTTTAAGCAAATGCTTTATTATTCAGCAGAAGCCAGAACCGTAACGGCGCGACGGTTTTGAGCCCAAGCTGCTTCGTTGCTGCCGAATACAGCCGGTCTTTCTTTACCGTAAGAAATTGTCGAGATTCTGTGTTCAGCAATACCTTGTGATACCAAGTATTGTTTAACGGCATTAGCACGACGCTCACCCAATGCTAAGTTGTATTCACGAGTACCACGTTCATCGCAGTAACCTTGAACGATAACATTGGTTTCCGGATGATTACGGAGCCAGTTAACTTGTGTATCCAAAGCAGCTGTTGCTTCAGCAGACAACGCAGAGCTGTCGAAAGCAAAGAATACTGTATCTGTTGAATTTTCAGCAAAGTTACGAGCTAATCTCGATTCGCAGTCAACACCGCTGAACAAACCGCCATCTGCACCAAACATAGAGCAGCCTGACAATGCAACGAGCGCTACAAACAAACTTAAAAGTTTTTTCATTTTATTTTCTCCATATGGTTTTTTACATTTTTACCGCCTTACGGCGATTGTTAATTTAATTGTATAACAACTAATACGACTTTAATCTAAGAGATATTTATAAATTTTTCAATAATAAAAATAAAAAAAATAGCAATAAAGTTGAAAATTGTGCATTATTTTCCTGTTTTTTAGTTCTATATGCCTGATAAATAAAGAAAAACAGGAGATTATATATTCTCCTGACTTTTGGTTGATAAAATAACTTTATGTAAATTATTTGACTTCTTTAATATCCTTAATTAATTGGACTATCTTTGAAGTTTGCCCGTCAACGGCTGTCGCCAATTTAGCATCATCTTTGGCTATATCTTCCGGACGCACGCAAAACAGACCGTCTTTAATATCTTGTAATTCATCCGCCAAAGTAAGACTGACCAAAGCCAGCATCATATTCTCGTTAATGGCTCGAGAACCACCGGTAATTTGCTTTGCTCTCTCATCCAAAATTTTTGAAAGTTCAACAATATGCCCTTCTTGACCGTCTTCGCAAATAATGGCATATTCGCGCTTATCAATTGTTATTGTTACTTGCCCCATTTTCTTCCAACACCTTTTCCAATCTGGCGACAACATCATCAATGTCATCGGTTGTTTGCGTAATTGTTTGTTGCATTTGTGCCAATTTTTGTTCTAATTCCTCATATTTTTGAGCCCATTCGGCATTTTTATTTTCAGCTTCTTCCAATTGATTTTTTCGATTCGCCAATGCTACATTCAAGTTTTGCACTTCGGTTTGCAACCCGTTGATTTTACTGTTGCGAGAATCTGCCAAGCTCTGTAGTTGAGCGATTTTTTCCTCGTTTTCACTATTATTTTGCGCTGCATTTAAGTCCGCGGCCAACTTCTCTTTATCATAAGTCAAAGAATGAATCTGTTCTTCCAAATCTGCAATTTTTGCCTCAGCTTTTGCTGCTTTATCGCGCTCAACTGCTAATGAAGAAGAAAAATCGCTACGTTGTTGTTGCACCACAGCAATCAATTCTTCCACCGCCGCACTCAAACGAGCAACCGAAGCCGCGCTTTTCTCTAAATTTTGCGTATCCATAATAAAAAAACTTCCTTTTAGCTAAAATTGTTGTATAATCATCATAACTAATATAGGGATAACATAAAGAAAATCAAAATGCAAAACTTTATCATCAGAATTACGCAAGAAAATGCAAAAATTGCCAAAGATAAAAAATTTCAATGTTACATTTTGCCCGATTCGCTTAATACGGAATTTGTTGATAACTTTACCGCAACAGCTAAGCAATGCGGCAAATTATTATTGGCACAGGGAGCAACGGCACTTGAATTTTATAAAAAACATAATCTCGACGGCTTTATCATTGACACCGTTAAAGATACTAAACCGCAAAAGACGCTAAAAAACATCCGCCAACAAGCTCCTAATGCCATTATCGGCGTTATCAGCCGCAATCGCCGCCACGAAGCAATGCTTGTCAGCGAATGTGAGCCTGATTTTATTATTTTTAACGTATGGCAAGACGGCCTTGAACATAATCGAGAATTACTTGAATGGTACAGTGAATTATTCCTAATTCAAAGTGCCGTCCAGTGCGAAAATGGTGTTGATTTTACCACATTGCCTGCCGATTTGGTTATCATTGATGATACGGAACTATTAACGGAGTAGGTATGGTTCATAAAGGCAAAACTGATGATGATATTAATGAAACGGAACATGCACAAATGATTGCCGATTGCATTGCCACAGCCAAAGGAGTATTACGCGCCAACGGCAAAAAAGATAACATCAAAACTTTTGCCCAAGCTTTGTCTGTTTTTTATAAGGAAATGACATGGCGCGAGCAAAAACTTTTCTGTACGGCTTTGGAAGATATTACGCATCATAAAATAGAATCAACCCCCACTTTGCAAGATTTTAAGGCTGTTGAACACCAAAATTACCTCCACAACAATTAAGGATATATTATGCGTTACAAAATCACCATAGAATACGACGGAACAAATTTAGTCGGTTGGCAAAAACAAAAAGACGGACCGAGCGCCCAAGAATTTTTAGAAAAAGCCATTGAAGGTTTTTCACATCAAATAACCGAAGTTTTCGGTGCAGGCCGCACAGATGCCGGAGTTCACGCTTTGGGACAAGTGGCACATTTTGATTTAGATTCTGATTTGTCTGCTTTTAAAATGCAAGAAAGCCTGAATGCTTTGTTACGCGAATTAGACGCGCCTGTGAGTGTTATTGATACACAAATTGTTGGTAGTGATTTTCACGCTCGCTTTTCCGCACGCGGTCGCGGCTATATTTACCGCATACTCAACCGACGCGGTCCCACACCTTTACGTCGCAATCGGGTCTGGCTGTTAAGTTTTCCTCTGAACATAGATTTAATGCGTGAGGGCGCGCAGTATCTGCTGGGCAATCACGATTTCAGTTCTTTCCGCGGAGCCGGATGCCAAGCCTTATCTCCGATAAAAACATTAGATAAACTCGAAATTGAAAAAGTAAACGATGAAATTATTTTCACGGTCGAAGCTCGCTCATTTATATATCATCAAGTACGCAATATGGTCGGCACATTGAGTGAGGTAGGTCGCGGTAAATTGCAACCGATTGACGTAAAACACATTTTAGATGCCAAAGACCGTACCAAAGCCGGCATAAGTGCTCCGGCATGTGGTTTGTATTTGAATAAAGTAATGTATTGATAAACATAATAAAAAGCTTGCGATAGCACACATATTCGTATAGTTTTATTGCAGAAAAGGATTGGAATATGATAGCAAAATTACGAGGTATAATAGATTCGCTCGGCGATGATTACTGCATTATTGATGTCAACGGCGTAGGCTACTTGGTTTCCGCCTCGGCAAAAACGCTCGGCAAGCTCAATCTCGGCGCGGAGGCATCGCTGCTAACGGAAATGATTGTGCGCGAAGACAATATTTCTTTGTTTGGTTTCGCAGACGCTTGGGAAAAAGAATGGTTTAATACCCTGACTAAAGTGCAAGGCGTAGGAGCAAAGGTTTGCCTCAGCATTCTTTCGGTAATGACTCCGGCACAACTTTCGCAAGCTATCGGTGCACAAGATAAGACCTCTTTTTGCCGTGCATCCGGTGTTGGACCAAAGTTAGCTGCACGTATTATAACCGAGCTTAAGGATAAAATCGTTGCCATACCTGTCGGCTCCAACAGTACCGAAGCATTAAACGACACGCCGTCGGCAAAACCGATTATGCCCGCCACCGATGCCGATTATTCCAAGAGCGAAGATGTCATTTCGGCGTTGGTTAATCTTGGTTATCAACGCTTGGAAGCATACCGTGCCGTCAGTAAAGTTATGGCAGAAAACACCGATGCCAGCGTGCCGACTTTAATCCGTTTGGCACTCAAAGAATTTGTCAGTAAGGACTTTTAATCATGAAAGAAGATGCACGCATAGTAAGCCCGCAGGCTCAACCGGAAGATGACCAAAATAACAGTAATAATCCCATCAATTTGCGCCCTAATTCGCTTGACGATTTCGTCGGTCAGCATGAGGTTTGCGAAAACTTAAAAGTATTTATCACCGCCGCCAAACAACGCGGTGAGGCCTTGGACCATGTTTTGTTATTTGGCCCGCCGGGACTTGGTAAAACCACACTTGCCTCAATAGTAGCCAAAGAATTGGGTGTCGGTTTCCGCGCTACCTCTGCACCGATGATTTCCAAATCCGGTGATTTGGCGGCTATTCTGACCAACTTGGAACGCAATGATGTCTTGTTTATTGATGAAATCCACCGCCTCAATCCGGCGATTGAAGAAGTGCTTTATTCGGCAATGGAGGATTTTCAGCTCGATTTAATCATTGGCGAAGGTCCGTCTGCCCGCTCAGTGCGTATAGATTTGCAACCCTTTACTTTAGTCGGAGCAACCACTCGTTCCGGACTGCTTTCCAACCCGTTGCGTGATCGTTTCGGCATTCCGTTGCGTTTAGATTTTTACAGCGACGATGAGCTTAAAAAAATTGTTCTGCGTGGTGCAAAATTGCTTAATATAGAAATATCGGAAGACGGAGCATTAGAAATTGCCAAGCGTTCGCGCGGCACTCCGCGTATTGCCGGCCGCTTATTACGCCGCGTCCGCGACTTTGGCGCAGTATCCGCACAAAAAATCATCGATTCGCATATTTCCGATATGGCATTAAAGCGACTTGACGTCGATAATTTCGGGCTCGATAATTTTGATCGCCGCTATTTAAAATGCATTGCTAAAAATTACGGAGGCGGACCTGTCGGGGCAGATACTTTGGCTGCAGCTCTTTCGGAAGAACGTGATACCATTGAGGAAGTGGTTGAGCCGTTTTTGCTCAAACTCGGTTTTCTGCAACGTACTCCGCGCGGTCGTATAATTTCGCAGTTAGGATACAAATACTTAGGAATCAGCGCACCGGCAAAACAAGTTAAACAATATGAACTGCTTGAAACATTGGGAGATGATTAATGACCTTCAATATTTTGCCGCCGCATGGCACATTGAAAGATAACATTTTTGCCTATCCTGTCCGCGTTTACTATGAAGATACCGATGCCGGCGGCATAGTATATTATGCCAATTACTTAAAATTTGCCGAACGTGCGCGTAGTGAATTTTTGCGCTATCTTGAAATCAATCAGCAAAAAATTTTAGAGCAACAAAAAGTCGGCTTTGTTGTTCGCTCATGCCATATTGATTATTTATCATCAGCATATTTGGACGATGCATTGATTGTAACTTGCGAAATAACCGAATTAGGGGCGGCAAGCGCAACAATGAAACAACAAATTCTGCGCGGCGAAGATGTTTTGGCTGATATCAATATCAAATTGATATTTTTAAACATCGAAACTCATCGTCCCACCAGAATTTGCACAGAAATAACCGAAAAAATAAAGAAAAATCAGAGCTCTTGTTTACCAAAAAAATAAGGAAGACATTTTTTTTATTTTCCTGTCATCAATCCAGTTAAAAAAGTTATGCACAAAAGGCTTTAGATTTAGCATTTAAGCAAGTAATAAACTTACGCATAACAGCGGT
>CADBMG010000016.1 GCA_902795745.1 uncultured Pseudomonadota bacterium | reverse complement strand
GCCGCAGTATTTTTCAATAAATCAGCCACCACATCGCCGAATTGTCGCAGACAATGTCGTGATGTGCCAGCATCGACAGATGCGTTATTTTTAAGCATTTGTTCTTGGCTCAATGATGATACAAATCGCTCCGACGGTCGCGGGCACACCTCGTCGCATTTAGTAAATGCTACAAGGTGTGTTGGATTTTTTATATGTAAATCAACCTCTTGTAGTGTTGAAAAATTCTTTTGAAAAAATGATGCAGAATCAGTCAGTTCATCCCTTTCGTCCACCCGAAAGGTATAATAGTAATTATCCGAATCGGCAGACAAAACCTCGTTCGGTAACATAATTCCACCGAAAATAAATGCACCTAAATTTAAAATCATACATTTAATCAATACACTCTTATATTGCGCCGATAGCAGACCAATACCTGTTCTTGATAGCTTAATCATCCCGATTCTCCTTGTGTTTCTTAGATTTTATTGTTCTTGCTGCCACCTCAACTTCATCATTGTTCAGCGGAGTGCGTTTTTTGCGCACCAAATCGTTCGCCGGATGAACATTTAAAAGCGGCTTATTGGTAAATTCGCCAAAAATATATGGGAGGATATCTAAATTAGACAAATGAAATTTGGACTCTTCCATAAAATTGTAATAGTCGGTATAACTGCGTATTTCAGCAGGCGTCAACTTCTGACCTTTTGACGCATAATATTTTCTAATATCTTCTTTATGATAAGGTTTACGTGCGTCTATCATCGCTTGACTGAGAATCTGATCCAGTGTGCGCGGACGGTATAAGCGACTGAGCAAACGCGACAACCACTTGTGGCTGTACTCTAACTGCTCAATCAAATAATCAATCGCACCTAAATTGTAATATGAAGGACTCCGTGAAATCGGTGAACAGTAGAAAAATACGCTCACGATGAACACGAACGGAGCCGTCAAAGCATACAAAAAGCCGTTGTGCAACGCATCTCTTGCCTTGAATGCCAAACGATTAGACATTATATTTTTACCTTTCAATAATAAACCTGTTAATAACTTGTGCAACCACATTGCATAGCTACACTCTTGTTGCTATTATGACATAGTTTTATCGAAAAGTCAAGCTACGCCCGGTTGTTTGATTTTATTCGTAAAATCAACAACTTGCGTGATAAAACAATGCCCCATTATTAAGGGAAAGTTAATAGCATTTCATACTCATTCCGCTGTTGAATTTTCCTTAGTAGAGGGAGGGGATGATGGCTCTTCATACTCAATTCGTCATCGTCCTTGAACTTAGGGGAGGAAGTCCGGATTGCTTACACAGTTCGGGCTTTTTTTTATTGGGTATTTTGGTTGCAAATTCTATTACAGACGATTCGCTCGGGATTCGATTTTTTACTCCGCCTCCCGTCATCATGGGCGAACTTGTTCGCGTGAGCATCTTCGGACGCCAGTCCGACATAACATTCCTGTCATGCTGAGCGAACCTGTTCGCGTGAGCATCTTCGGACGCCAGTCCGATATAACATTCCTGTCATGCTGAGCGAACTTGTTCGCGTGAGCATCTTCTGACGTTAGTCCGATCTAACCGCACTTCGTGCGGAGATTCTTAACATGCTCCGCTCCTCAGAATGACATTGCCTCCTATCATGCTGAGCAAACGATTTTACTTTTTTGGCATTTTTTTACCATTAAGAGCCCCATTAAGTCCAAAATCAGCAATTTTTGACTGTACGCATATATATATTATAGAGTGTCATCTAAAAATTATATATATTATTTAATACAACTAATAGTTTATAAAAAACAATAAAATTCTCCCATTTCCACTGTTTTTTCGACTTTACATCATTCTGAAAATGAATAAAAAAAAGCATTTCAGCAATAAATCCATGCTGAAACGCCCTGCCCTAAACTAGCGTTTTCCCCGAATTCAGAACTAAATTACCAGTCAATAATCTTGTTAACAATCTCCTGCTGTTCCGTACTTGTACGACGCAAGTAAATACGCGTGGTTTCAATACTTTCGTGCCCCATCAAGTCCGCTAAGAACGATATGTCATTGAATTTCTTCAAAAAATTCTTTGCAAATCGGTGCCGGAAAGAGTGCGGATACACCACCTTCGGGTCAATGCCAAACTTTTTAGCGAGGATTTTTAACTGCCCCGCAATGCCGCGAGTTGTGAACCTGTCACCGTAGCGGTTCAAAAATATAAAACCACTCGTTAACCCAGTGTTTTCAAGCCATTGCTTGGCCTCAACCTGCAACTTTATCGGAATGTAAATACGACGAACCTTGCCGCCCTTGGAATATAAATCTAAATATCCCATGCGTACGTGCTCCGCCTTTATCTGCAACAACTCACTTACACGAGCCCCCGTCGCAGCCATAAATCGAACCACAAAATACCAGAATTCATCGTATTTTTTCAGCTTCTTCTTGAAGTATTCATAGTCAGCTTCGCTGATTACGTTCTCCAAAAATGACCGAGCTTGAACCTTTACTGTCGAAAGTTTCAACTTCTCTTTGTGGATGCTTTCAAGATAGCAATTGATGGCACGTAACCTCAAATTTACCGTTTGTGGTCGGTAATTTTCGATCAGATACATCTTGTATTTCAGCAAGTCCTTCTTGGTCAAATGCTCCAAATCGTAGAGTTTGCTGAAGTGACGCATCGTGAATAAATACGAATCAATCGTATTTTTCGAAAGGTTATTTGTAACCAAATATTGCGTAAATTCTTGTTCCATAGTTTTTCTCCTTTATTTTTTTGAAGTTAAATACATGCTTGGAATTCCATTGCCGGAACCCACCTCTATTATACCATTTTTTGCTGTTATTATAAAGCAATAGTTGTCGAAAAAATGAGCTAAGCTATTGATTTTAAATATATTTATATTTTTTATGTCTAAATATTTTGGACATCTGAAGCAATATTTTTTCATGATTTTATAAAACGGAATTCTTGCCTTCATTTTACCTATCCTCCTCTTCTTTTTCTTCATTTTCATTAAGAAAATCAACGTCTTGCAGGCTTGATTTTTTCAATGTTTGCTCATGATCTTGAAGCTCCGAAATTGCGAGATTATCAGCATTATATTCAGCGTTTATGGCAACAAAATCATCGTTTCTACCCTCACCGATATTTTGAATATCTCCCTCAATAATTTTCACTTTACCTCCCTTTTGTGAACTCCATCGCCCCTCTTCTAATAGCAGCTCATCAAATGCAACATCTTGATTTTGCTGCAAATTATTATTTTCTTCTAAAAAATTATGCTCGACAAATTGGGACTTAATCGCCGCTTTGCCAACATTTTTCTCAGAAATTTCACCGTTTTTTTCAGTCAATACCTGACTAAATGTATTATCTTTGTTTGAAAATTCCACTGCATGCTCCGGATTAATCTGAATTGAGACATTTTTTTCTTTAATTTGATTTTTTTCGCTCAATTTTTCAATTTTTGATTTTTTTTGCTCATTTTCACTTAAAATTTGCTCATTTTTATCCGATATTGGCTCATTTTTGCCAATTTTTCGATTATCTTTTGATGTTTTTTTATCGTAACTGGCATTTTCTTCCAAATTAGTAAAATTTGAAAAGTTTGAATTAATATTTAGCACTTTATCAAAAATTTTTGCAGTTTTTTCAATATTTTCATCTTTTTTTGCATAATTTTCAAAATTAGAAATACTTGATGAATCTTTTAAATTTTTATCATTATTTTTTTTCAATTCAGCATCATTTGTAAGCAAAATCGTACCTTTTTGTGACGATAATTCACTTTTTTTCCCTTTTTCTTGCTCAATTTTACTCTCGAAATTCATTGTTTCATCATTTTCTAGCCCACTTATGTCAATTTTGAATATAATTTTATTATTTTCTATCGTAAAATTTGCATTTTTAAGCTCTGAATCTGGTGATTTTAATATCGATTTTGAAATTTTTAGTGCAGTTTGTAAAAATTTTACTGCATTTTTTTCATTTTTTATCATTTTTTTCATTTTTTCCTCCATTATTAATCTTTTATTTGCTTTCGACATCGTCTTAATATATAATATTAGTTGTTATATCGCATTTGAAACAAATAAATAGTTGAAATTTAAATTTATTTTAACTTTTATATAAAACAGGTTTACAACTTTTAATACAGCTACAAATAATTGATATAATATTTAAAAACAATTATAATAATATATTCACCCCATCAAAAAAACGCCCTTTTTCTTACATATAATTACTATTATACCTTTCGGGTAGACGAAAGTGAAGAAGTGATTGAATTTACGAAAGAATTAAATGACAATATTTTATCATTTAAGATGAAGGAATTACAATTTCAAAATCCAACACGCCTTGGAGCATTTGCTAAATGCGACGAGGTGTGCCCGCGACTGTCGGAGCGATTTTCCTTATCATTGAGCCAAGAACAAATGCTTAAGAATGACGCATCTAACGATGCTGGCACATTTT
>CADBMG010000015.1 GCA_902795745.1 uncultured Pseudomonadota bacterium | reverse complement strand
GCGCAGCCGATGAGCGCGAAGGAGGAGCTTTAGCGAAACAATCCCACCGAGCTCACCAATAGAAAAGGTCGCCTTGTGCGACCTTTTCTATTGGTTAATAATGCGATATAAATATTTACTCCGCAAATTCATTAATCCGACATGCCAAAAAACATACAGCCAAAATAAACGATAACAAATCACAAATACAAGTGAGCTTAGAGATATTCCAATAACCTCAAGCGATTACCTTTGTAACCTATCTAAAATACTCTTGACTCCAATATTTTTTTAATCTACCATTCATCCAGTAAAAATTATAATTAATTTATTAGTATGAAAGAAATATTGTTCAAAGATGTCGTACCTTATATGCAGATTTGGTCGAGCATCATTTTGGTAGTGTTGATTGTGCTGACGTATCAAATTTGGCGTTTCAGTAAAAAGTATCCTCAAATTTTTATGCGTGACACAACAGCGGATAGCAAGCAACATTTGCAGGAAAAGGCTGAATTACGCCGTATCTACCACAACAAGACAATGTCATTTTTTGTTTTTGTGTTTGTGTGGATGCTTGGTATGTTTGCAATTTGCTACGGATTTGCTCCTGACAACCGTAGTTTATACGTATCAGCAATTGCCTTTATGTTCCTCTTATTGGTGGTGTCGATGATGCAACGCAAACCCAAAAAGTAATGATTAAAAAAATCCCCGCCGCTCAAACGCCGCGAGGATTTTTTATTATGGATTAACCAATTGCGGTTGGCGATTATTATGCCCTCCATAGCCACTGCCGATACTGCGTCCGATAGCCGCTATTTTCGCACCAATACAAGTGCGACAATGAAGCGGAGTATCATCAACACAAGCCTTTCCTGGATACAATTCGTAAAGTTTGCGATATTCACCTTCGGTTACGTTCGGCATCACTACATTAGCCCCGCCCTTCAGAGCCATAATCCGCCCTTGCGGATGCAGGCTTTCCATTGCCGTTGTAGCCGGAATATTAATATCCGGCAGCAATAACCGCATAACCGCCATTGTGCGTAAGGACAAATGCAAATTGTTAGAAGCATTATTTTTAAGAGGTGTTTGCGGATGAGCAATAAATGGTCCGATACCTGCCATATCTACACCGATTTTCTGCAAATAAAGCAAATCATCAGCTATTGACTCAATACTTTGCTCAGGCAAACCCACCATAATTCCCGAACCCAGTTCGTAACCGAGCTCTTTTATCATCATCAGACATTCATGCCTACGTTGCCAGCTCATACCAGGGTCAAGCCGATGATACAAATCTTTATCGGTAGTCTCAATACGCATCAAATATCGGTCAGCTCCGGCTTCACGAAAAGCCTTATAATCAGCATACTCCCGCTCGCCGATGCTCAGCGTCAGAGCCACCTTCAATTTTTTTATTTGTTCAATAATCCGACTCATCCGCTCGCGGGTATAATACATATCTTCACCTGATTGCAAAACCAGAGTTTTAAATCCCATATCAACCGCTGACTTTGCTGTTTGCAACAGCTCTTCTTCGTTCATATGGTAACGAGATAATTGCTTATTATCGCGGCGCAAACCACAATAAAGGCAATTGTTGCGGCAAATATTCGAAAACTCTATTAAGCCGCGCAAATGCACCTCATCGCCAACATTATCTTTACGAACTTTATCGGCTGCTTGCAATAAGGCAGTCTCATTTTCCTCATCGCTCAAAAGTCGGACTATTTCATTTTTATTCATCATAGGCAAAAATTATCATACGTTATTTTTTTTGCAACAAAAAAACGCCTTGCGGCGTCGGAAAGGAATTGGCGCGCTCCGGGCGATTCGAACGCCCGACCCACAGCTTAGAAGGCTGTTGCTCTATCCTGCTGAGCTAGGAGCGCATAAGCAATATGTTAAATGCCACAAAAAATGGCTATTGTCAACATTTTTTTGACTTGACAATGGTTAATTTTTCAACTACATATCAAGCAACTTATGATTATTAGCATATTATTTTAATTATATATGTTTGCATTGAGGTTTTGACCCCGCATACAATATCAGCCAAAAGGTTCACCAGTCCGTTTCGTGTTAAAAAATGCGGAAGAAAGGTATCTGACTGTGCGTATATGCTTGGGCAAAATACCAATGAGTAGTGACGAGCGAAAATAGGTCATGCAAGATGCAAATCCGCGAGGTTGTCTTTTTTGCCAACTGACACCTCAAAAGCAGCATTCCTCCTCAATCTCTGCTCCGATTGATGCTGTTTTTGTTGCCCTCGACAATGAATTTGTCGGGGGCTTTTGTTTTACTGATTATTTGAAGCAAAATATTTTTTCTTATTATGTAAAAAACACCTTGAAATTTATTAAATTTTGTCTATAATAAAGGAACAGTCTAAATTATTGTATTATGCGAAAGATTATTATGACCATTATGATGGTCGTTTGTGTTAACGGGATGTTGGCGCAAACAAATGAGGAAATCAACGACAGTATTAATGAAGCCCCTGCCGGGGAAGCTGAAGTTGGTGAAGTTACAAAATCCACCAATGGATCCGTAAGTATGGTGCAGTTAGAACAGATGTTCCAAAAATACGCAGCAGCTGCACAAAATGAAAATCACAGAGTCAACATTGTCCCTATAACGGGAAAAAAGCGTTTTTCAAGGAGGCATTTGATAGAACAACGCCTCGAAATTTCTATCATCAATTCGACCGACATGTCGGATGAAAATGGTGAAGAAGTAAAGAAAAATTATAAAAACAATGATGACGTAGATGATGCCCAAAACACAGATAAATCTGGTTGGGGTCTGAACACCGCGTATAGCCTCACTTGCGTGTGGGGACAAATCCGCGGTGACAGTTTAGTCCTGAATCGTTTAGGAATGGGCTATTCAACAGGATTCATGGCCTGTTTTGATGAAAATAAAACGTACGGAACTACGTGCGATTTTTTATTCAAAATAGGCTTCGAGGCCGGAAACGGTCATGCAATGGGTATAGGTGTTGACTTGCTGTTAGGAAGCGGCAAATCCGCTGGCCAGTACACCTACACTCAGGAAACTGATGAAGGTAATGAGCCTGAAGACGTTGAAATTCCCTACACCAAATGGTGTTTGAAGTATGGTTTTCAGTTCTGGGTAAGGAGTAACTTACTCCAGGCTCAAATGAAAAATACGGACGTGCGTATATTTGCACGTTACGTATATTCTAAAAATCCCGACAATACTGCTGCCCTTGCAGATGACGGCATCATCTGTGATTGGCACCAGGAAAGTTGGTCTTTCGGACTGACCTTTTGTTACACCTTCTAATTATTGCCCTCGACAATGAATTTGTTGGGGGCTTTTTGTTTGGCAGCAACGGATATTTAAATAAAAAAACGGGGAAGAAAATGCATCAGCATTTAGTCTTCCCCAGCGGTAAACCCATCCCCTACGGCTTTTCCTGTGTAGCAACAGAAAAAGTGGAATCTCAGATCCCGCGCGCAGTCCCCGGTCTGCAAATTTCACTTTAATTCCTACTCTCTTCGAAATTTCAGTGTGGAGAACGCTCTCTCGAGCGCATGTGCCGAGCTCCTAAAAAACTCGACTTGCCGAAAGCAGAAAAGCGTTTCGACATAGTTGGTCCTCATCTCCAACTCCCGTTCAATGACGGTGTCTTTCGGGTCACCTACGCATAAAAATACGCGCATCACCAAAAGCAGAGAAATGCATTGTCTTTATGCCTAAAAGCATGACCAGCCGCGAGGAAACGGCAGCATTACATTGCTTAAATCTCCCTTTAAGGATTTTTTTGCAATGGCAATCAGCTTTCTCAACACCGATTGACTATTCAATGCCCCTCCATTGAATTCGTACACAACCAAGAGCCCTTTTCTCCGTTGCATACACCTTACCATAATTTTTTTAAGGGCGAGGCTTTGCTTTTCCATTAAGAAAATCAATTTGCCTTGTGCTCAACAACCAAATACTTATGATTTGATAGAGGATTGAAGCACTGAAACACCTGCCCGGTCAGGTAATACGATCGTTAATTTTTTCCGGGTGACAATTCATAAAAAAACAAATCATCAAGGAAATTTACGATCCGACATACTGTCATACATAATATCCTATAATAATTTGCTATCTGTTTCTATCATACTACCCCCCCGAGAAAGTCAAGTAAAAAATGAATATTAGGTTGTATTTTTTAAATATTATGCAAATACAATATGATATTTCTGATATTACTTAAACCGAAAAAAATCTTTGTATAAGTTTTAACCGCGAATCGATAAAAAACTGCTCTATACATTTTCATTTTGAAAAACGCGTCGAATAAAAAAAGTGCCTGCCTCATGAGCAAGCACCTTTCATATCAGCTAAATAGATTTCTACCGATTACAAATTAGTAGAATCAACTTTAACACCAACACCCATTGTCGAGCTTATTGAAATCTTTTTCAAATATGTACCCTTAACGGTTGCCGGTTTTGCTTTAATAATCGTTTCAATGAACAATTTAGCATTATCATAGATTTGATCATTTGAAAACGAAGCTTTTGCCACACCGGCATGAATAATACCGTTCTTTTCAACACGATATTGTACTTCACCGGCTTTGGCATTTTTAACAGCAGTTGCCACATCAGCGGTAACCGTACCAAGCTTCGGATTCGGCATCAATCCTTTCGGACCAAGAACACGAGCCACGCGACCGGCCAAACCCATCATATCAGGAGTGGCAATGCAACGATCAAAGTCTATTTTACCAGCCAAAATTGAATCTACCAAATTCTCGGCACCAACAATATCTGCACCGGCAGCTTTGGCTTCATCAGCCTTAGCATCTTTGGCAAATACAGCCACGCGAACTGTTTTACCGTTCCCGTGCGGCAATTGGCAAACGCCTCTTATCATTTGATCGGCGTGTTTCGGATCAACACCTAAGTTAATTGCTAAATCGATGGTCTCATCAAATTTTGCAGTTGCATTTTCCTTAACGATGCTGATTGCATCTTTCAAGCTGTATACTTGATTTTTATCAAGGTTTTTATACGCATTTACTAATCTTTTTCCGCTCATCGACTTACTCCGTTACTTTAATACCCAT
>CADBMG010000014.1 GCA_902795745.1 uncultured Pseudomonadota bacterium | reverse complement strand
TTTTTTTTTTTTTTTCGATAACTTCAATCTGCGGTAATGTTTCACGCCAACGCTCGTCTTCGTAGATAATGTCTAAAATAGTATCAGTCATTTCCCTGTTGTTTTTTACTTTTTTCTTCATAAGCTTGAACAATTTTAGCTACCAATCCGTGACGCACCACATCATTGGCACCGAAAGTAACAGAGGAAATATTATCCACATCATGCAGAGTATCCAACGCATCTCGCAATCCGGAAATCACCCCACGCGGCAAATCAACCTGACTTAAATCTCCGTTGACCACCATTCGTGAATTTTCGCCCAAGCGCGTTAAAAACATTTTCATCTGCATCGGTGTCGTATTTTGGGCCTCATCTAAAATAATGAACGAGTTAGAAAGTGTACGCCCGCGCATAAAAGCAAGCGGTGCTATTTCTATTTCACCCAAAGCTAATTTTTTATCAACCATTTCGGCCGGTAACATTTCATAAAGAGCATCATAAAGCGGACGCAGATAAGGGTCAACTTTTTCCTTCAAATCTCCCGGTAAAAAGCCCAGATTTTCTCCGGCTTCCACCGCCGGACGCGAAAGAATTATTTTATCAATTGCCCCTTCTAACATCATCGAAACCGCCAATGCCACTGCCAAATAAGTCTTACCTGTACCGGCAGGTCCCAAGCCGAACACCAACTCATTTTTCATCATTTCCTGAATATATTTTGCCTGCATAGCCGAACGCGGATAAATATAACGTTTTTTAGTCTTCAAAACAATATCATTCATCTCTTGTTTTTCACTATCGCTATGATGATTGTCACCGCTCATACGCACAGCTGCTTTGACCTCTTGCTCTCCGATACCGATACCCTTACTTGCTTTATGATACAACGTTTCTATTGCTGTTTTGGCATTTTCCACATCACTTAAAGCTCCTTTAATGGTAATCTGATTTCCAAAACTCAAAATTTCTACATTCAGCATTTTTTCAATCAATCGCAAATTAGCATCAGCCTCACCGACCAATTGTTGCACCAATTGATTATTAAATAGTTCAAAACAAATTTCCGTCATGCTCTATATCTCCTTTCCGCTCAACGAATTTGTCGTGGCATCGGTCACAACTACATCAACCATTTTGTTTATATTATCATCTTTTGTTCTGGCATGCAAGTTTTGCATATATGGTGTCCGCCCGATAAGCTGTCCTTTATGCCGTCCTTTTTGTTCAAACAACACCGGCATAACCTTTCCTACACAGGCTTGATTGAATTTTGTTTGATAATCGAAAAGCAGTGTTTGCAAAATTTCAAGCCTTTCTTTTTTAACCTTTTCTTCTACCTGATTATCCATAACGGCAGCCGGAGTTCCGGCACGGCGGCTATATTTAAAAGAAAAAGCCTGAATATATTTAACCTGATTAACCACATCAAGTGTTTTTTGAAAATCTTCATCAGTCTCCCCCGGAAAACCGACAATAAAATCGGAGGACATTTTCAATTTATCATTCGCAGCATACAATTTTTCCACGATTCGCAAATAATCACCCGCGGTATGCCGCCTGTTCATCGCTTTCAAAATCTTATCCGAGCCCGACTGTACCGGCAAATGTAAATACGGCATCAAAATATCTATATCTTTATGACAAGCAATTAAATCGTCAGTCATATCCGCCGGATACGAAGTCGTATAGCGCAAACGCTGCAAACCGTCAAGTTCGGCCATTTTATGTAACAGATAAGCTAAATCACGCTCTTTACCGCTTTCATCTTCACCATGATACGAATTGACGTTTTGCCCCAACAAATTAATTTCTAGCGTACCGGTAGCAATCAAACGCTTAGCTTCTTTAATAACTTCTTCAACAGAACGTGAATATTCAGCACCTCTTGTATATGGCACCACACAGTATGTGCAAAAATTGTTGCATCCCTCTTGCACTGCCAAGTAAGAACAAACTCCCTGAGCTTTATTCTCCGGCAAAAAATCAAATTTATTAACTGCTGGAAATTCGGTATCTATCACACTCTCTGCTTTGCTGTCTTTTTCGATATTGTGCAAAATTTCCGGTATGCGATAATACATTTGCGGTCCGACTGCAAAGTTAACATAAGGAGCACGCTTAATAATCTGCTCATCTTCCGCCTGCACCACGCAACCTACGACACCGATGATTGTTCTTTTACCATCATTTGCCCGTTCTTCGGCAATCAATTGAGCCCTTCCCAAATCGGAAAACAGCTTCTCTGCTGCCTTCTCGCGAATATGACACGTATTGAATATAACAATATCTGCATCATTCTGTTTATTTGTTTCAGCGTATCCTTCTTTTTTCAGCATATCGGCAATTCGCGACGAATCATACACATTCATCTGGCAACCGAATGTTTTTATATAATATTTTTTTTCCACGTTTTTACCTCAAAACCTACATCTTTTATAATCATTACGCTATAATCAAAGAATTTTCAAATGTTTTTTATCTTTTACGCAAAACAAAACAGCAGCGGATAATCAAAATTTGCGAATATATACGCTTATTTTACTTGATAATCTGAAATTGATTGCTATTATATAACGGTAAAGACAATTTTTTTGGAGGTATATAAATTAGTATATGAACGAACAACGTAACGACGATGAAGTCCGCATCAATGAAAATATCACGGCAAAACAAGTACGCTTAATTGACGCAAACAACGAAAACCGCGGCATTGTTTTTTTAAAGCAAGCATTGGCTATGGCAGAAGAAGAAGGTTTGGATTTAATTGAGATTTCGCCGCAAGCAAATCCACCGGTTTGTAAGATTTTAGATTTTGGAAAATATCGCTATGAACAACAAAAGCGTAAAGCCGAAGCCAAGAAAAATCAAAAAGTTATTGAAATTAAAGAGTTGAAATTACGTCCTATGATTGACACTCATGATTATGAAGTAAAAGTCAAGCAAGCCACTAAATTTTTAGAGCAAGGAAATAAAGTAAAGTTTACCATGCGCTTTAAGGGACGCGAACTCAGTGCCAATGATATGGGCAAACAAGTATTAATTAAGCTCGTTGAAGATTTGGAAAACATCAGCAAAGTCGATTCGGAGATGAAATTGGAAGGTAAACAGATGACCATGATTTTATCGCCGCAAAAAGCATAAAAATACATATAAAAACTAAGAAGACGACCGTTTGGTCGTCTTTTTTTTAAGGTCTGCACTGTTTTTCAGCGCAGACCTTGTCTTTCCGATAAAAAATATTTTAATACATACCGCCCATACCGGCAGCATCAGCTCCGCCATGGTTACAGTTGCATTTTTCTTCCGGAATTTCCGTTACCATCGCCTCAGTAGTAATCAACAAACCACCGACTGACGCAGCATCTTGCAATGCTGTACGCACAACTTCTGTAGGGTCAACGATACCAGCCTTAATCATATCGGTAAATTCGCCTTTTTGCGCATTATAACCATAGTTATAATCATTGCTTTCCAGCAATTTTCCGGCAATAACCGCACCATCAACACCGGCATTTTCGGCAATTTGACGCAGCGGTGCCTGTAAAGCTTTACGAATAATGTCAATACCGACATTTTGATCCTGATTTTCCGTCTTCAAATCTGCCAAAGATTTGGTTGCATATAACAATGCCGCACCGCCTCCGGCAACAATACCTTCACGAACTGCTGCACGCGTAGCATGCAAAGCATCATCAATACGATCTTTCTTTTCTTTAACTTCAACTTCTGAAGCACCGCCGACTTTAATTACCGCCACACCGCCGGAAAGTTTACCCAAACGTTCCTGCAATTTTTCGCGATCATAATCCGAAGTCGTAGCACTGATTTCCTGACGAATCTGCGCCGTGCGAGCAGCAATCTGCTCCTTATCGCCGGCACCGTCAATAATCGTTGTATCATCTTTGGTAATTTCAACGCGCTTAGCCACACCGAGCATATCAAGAGTTACATTTTCAATTTTCATACCCAGCTCATCGGAAATAACCTGTCCACCGGTCAAAATTGCAATATCCTGTAACATAGCTTTACGTCTGTCACCAAAGCCCGGAGCCTTAACGGCACAAACCTTCAACCCGCCGCGAATACGGTTAACTACCAACGTTGCCAATGCTTCTCCTTCTATGTCTTCTGCAATAATAACGAGCGGACGACCGGATTGAACCACTGCTTCCAAAATAGAAATCATCGGTTGTAAATTAGAAATTTTCTTATCATAAAGCAAAATATACGGACTATCGAAAGCACAATTCATTTTTTCGGCGTCGGTTACAAAATACGGTGACAAATAGCCGCGATCAAACTGCATACCTTCAACCACGTCAAGCTCGGTTTCCAAGCCTTTAGCATCTTCAACCGTAATCACACCGTCATTACCGACCTTTTCCATTGCTTTGGCCAAATATTCGCCGATTGTTGTATCGCCGTTAGCCGAAATTGTACCGACTTGTGCAATTTCTGCCGACGAATTAACAGCCTTAGAACGTGATTTTACATCATTAACTACTGCTTCAACTGCCATATCAATACCACGTTTAACGTCTTGCGGATTCATTCCGGCGGCTACGGCTTTGCAACCCTCGCGAATAATTGCCTCTGCCAATACGGTTGCCGTTGTAGTTCCGTCACCTGCTTTATCGGCGGTTTTTTGAGCCACTTCTTTAATAAGCTGTGCCCCCATATTCTCAAATTTATCGGCTAAAACCACTTCTTTTGCCACCGAAACACCATCTTTGGTCAACTTCGGCGCACCGTATGATTTATCCAACATTACATTACGTCCTTTAGGACCTAACGTAACCTTAACCGTCTTTGCCAACGTCTCAACACCTTTAAGCATCTTGCTTCTGGCGTCTGTTCCAAATTTAATATCTTTTGCTGCCATTTTCATTTTCCTTATTCTACAATTGCTAAAATATCAGATTCTTTAACGATTAAACGTGTCTCACCGTTCACTTTAATTTCCGTACCTGCCCATTTGCCAAATAAAACACGGTCACCGGCTTTCACCGTCATCGGTATAATTTTACCGTCATCGGCTCTAAAACCGTTACCCACAGCTTCAACAATGCCTTCCGACGGTTTTTCTTTAGCCGTATCCGGAATAATGATTCCGCCGGCGGTTTTATTTTCTTCATCAACACGTTTGATGAGTACTTTATCGTGTAAAGGTTTAATGTTCATTTGTTTTAACTCCTATCAATTTTACTAGACTAATTGTTTAGTTAGTGTCGCTAACCGACAATGTCAATAATCGATGCAAAATTTTTTAGTTGAAATCGATACACAATCTGATTATGATGTGCGACAGATTAAATTTAATATGTATGGAATTGATAATGTCTGAGATAAAAGTAAGATTTGCCCCAAGCCCGACCGGATTTATGCACATAGGCAATACCCGTACGGCTTTGTTCAACTATTTATTGGCTAAAAAATTGGGCGGTAAATTTATGTTACGCATTGATGATACGGATTTTGCCCGCTCTAAAAAGGAGTATGAAGATGCCATGCGCGAAAGTTTGCAATGGCTTGAATTTAAATGGGACGAAGAAGCTCGCCAATCGGCACGTTTTGCCCGTTATGATGCTTTACGTGACGAACTGATAAAAAAAGGACGTATATATCCGTGCTACGACACACCGGAAGAATTACAGATAAAGCGCAAGCGAGCCATGACCAAAGGACAAGCCCCTATTTATGACCGACAGGCTCTGCATTATACCGCATCAGATATTGCCCGTTTTAAAGCCGAAGGTCGTAAACCGCACTACCGTTTCAAACTCAATCCGGGAATAATCGAATGGAACGACATTGTACGCGGACATTGTCAATATGAAGCAGAAAAACTCAGCGACCCGATTATTATTCGCGAAGACGGCAGTTATTTGTACCATTTCCCGTCTTGTGTCGACGATTCAGACTTCGGCATAACTCATATTGTGCGCGGTGAAGACCACGTTACCAATACGGCTGCACAAATTCAAATGTTTGAAGCTATCGGCGGCAAAGTTCCTACTTTTGCCCACTTACCGCTTTTAACCGGTACGGAAGGCAAACTATCTAAGCGTTTAGGCAGCTTGGGCGTGCGCGAACTGAAAGCCGAAGGCGTTGAAGCTATGGCAATTTGCTCGTTTTTAGCCAAACTCGGCACCTCTGATGCCATTGAACCGTTCTATCATCTTGAAGAACTGGCTCAATCGTTAGATTTTAGTAAACTCGGTCGTTCTCAACCTAAATTTGACGAAGAGGAGCTTAAACATTTTAATACCAAATTTGTGCGCAATATGCCGTATGAGGTCGTAAAGAAACGCATTGCGGTAAGCGAAGAATTTTGGAACGACGTTCGCCCTAATTTAAGTATTGTTGATGATGTAAATGAGTGGAACAATATCTGCAATGCCGAAGTAGAACCTGTTATTGAAGATAAAGAATTAACAGACTTGGCTGCATCTCTGTTACCGCCGCAACCATGGGATGAAAACACCTTCAACCAATGGCTCAATGAAGTTAAAACTCAAAGCGGTAAAAAAGGCAAAGATCTGTTTCACCCGATTCGCAAAGCTCTGACTGCTTTGGATAACGGACCTGAACTTAAAACTTTGTTACCTCTTATCGGCTATGAAAAAGCCTTAAAACGCCTTAAAGGGCAAAAAGCATAAAGGACTGAAAATATGACACAGATATATTTGCATAATACATTAAAACAGCATAAGGAAGCATTTTATCCGATTGCTGAAAACAACGTGCGTATGTATGTCTGTGGTCCGACAGTCTATGATAAAGCCCATTTGGGCAATGCAAAAACACCTGTCGTCTACGATGTTTTGTATCGTTTGCTGTGCCAAGTTTATGGCAAAGAACATGTAACCTATGTATCCAACATTACCGATGTTGACGATAAAATATTGAATAAACATAAAGAAACCGGAAAACCTATTCGAGAAATTACCGAACAAACCTACAATTGGTACATTGAGGATATGGCAAAACTCAATGTTTTGGCTCCTAATTATCGTCCGCGCGCCACCGAATATATTGCCGATATGATTGAACTCATAAAAAAACTGTTGGCAAACGGTTATGCTTATGAGGCAGAAAATCAAGTTTTGTTTGATGTTGATGCGTTTCCCGGCTACGGAGCACTTTCCGGACGCTCAATGAAAGAAATGCTGGCAGGAGCTCGAATTGAGGTAGCTGACTACAAAAAAAATCCGGCAGACTTTATTCTATGGAAGCCTTCGGAAGCAGATCAACCGGGATGGGACAGCCCGTGGGGTTACGGTCGTCCGGGGTGGCATCTGGAATGTTCGGCTATGAGCTCAAAACTGTTGGGCAACGATTTTGACATTCACGGTGGTGGCTCTGATTTAATTTTTCCGCACCATGAAAATGAGTTGGCACAATCTTGCGGTGCCTTTCCGGGAACACACTTTGCACACTATTGGGTACACACCGGAATGCTGATGATTAACGGTGTTAAAATGTCAAAATCATTGGGTAATTTTTATACGGTTGAAGAAGTATTGGAAAAAGCACCGGCCGAAGCTCTGCGCCTTTTGTTCTTAACTACTCACTATCATCAACCGTTCAACTTTACCTTTGAAGGTCTGCAGCAGGCCAAAGCAACATTGGATAAATTCTATAACGCTCTATTGAAAAATGATGATATTTCTCCGCAAAAAGTTGAACCAAGCAAACGTATTATCGATGCTTTGGCAGACGATTTGAACACTCCTTTGGCTCTTTCGTATCTGCATGAAACAGTAAATGAACTGAACAAAGCACAAACTGATGATGAACGCATCCGCCTTAAATCACAATTGCTTGCCGATGCCTATATGCTGGGACTGTTGTACAATGATGCACAAAAGTGGTTTAAAGGTGAAAACAACAAAGATGAAACCGCTGAAATTGAAACCTTAATTGCTAAACGAACAGAAGCTAAAAAAAATAAAGATTGGGCAACTGCCGATGCCATTCGTAATGAACTCAAAGATAAAGGCATTGTTTTGGAAGACGGACCGAACGGCACAACGTGGAAAAGAGCATAATGTACAAAGAAGAATATCGAGTTGTTTGTTCTAAACCGCAATTTTCAAATGAGATTTTTATTGATATTGCGCCGTGCCAAGGAACAACACACGACCAAATATTTTTCAGCCGGCAAAAAATATACAGACTTACCGACAACCGACAACTAGAACGCCTTTTCGGCTCAATATATTTGCAAGATATTGACGGCAAAATCAAAATTGATTTCCCGACGGACGTCAAAAATAACACCGATTATCTACAACAACATTATGATGAATTGCATTTGCAAATAATTAATTGCTACCGACAAATGAAAGATTCCTTACAAAATAGCACCCTACATATTTATGACTCGACACAAATTAATGCCCAATTGACACATAAAAGCAAATTCATCAATAATCCTTATATCCAAAAACACTGTTCAAAATGTCCGATTAACTATCCGCAAAATCTGCAACAGGAACAACTTTATAAAGAAAGAGAAGCATTTAATGCTGTATCATATCGCCGGAAAATAGCTCAAAACAACCGCGCCTTACTCGATTCTATCCAAGATCCTATTGAACGAATGAAAGCAAAAATGCGGCAATACGACGGAGATTAAAAAATCATAGTATCAATATTTACAATAACCGTTTTAATTGATAAATCTCTCTTTGCAAACTTGATATGTTTTTAAACATATTGCGCCAATAAATCTTTCCAAACCTGAGGAGCATTAATTTCCTCAAAATAGGTATTCAAAAAATTGAAAATGGTTTTATGTCTTTTTTCAATAAACTGCCGCCCGGGCTCAGTTAAAGCCATGTCACGCAAGCGAAACAATTTATCAAAAAAATGATTCACAATCGGGCAAAATTTTATTTGCTTATATTTTTCGGCATCCATTTCTGTCGGCAAAAAATCCGGATCAAAAAACGGTTCTTTTCCGCCCGA
>CADBMG010000013.1 GCA_902795745.1 uncultured Pseudomonadota bacterium | reverse complement strand
TCAAATGTCGCATGATGAAAAAAACAGTATATCGCACCGTGGTCGGGCTATGGCAAAGTTTAAGGAATATTTGCAACATCATCAGGAATAAAGTATGTCTTCGCGTAAGATTTATAATGTTAATGCCTCCGATTCGTTTGTTGATGTTTTGGCACGAACGTTTTTAAATGAATATAAAGATAAGGAGGCAAATTCTTTATCAGATGTACTTTTCTTGTTGCCGAACCGACGTGCTTGTCGGGATTTAGCCGACGCATTTGTACGAGCTAATGGTTTGGAACCGACAATTCTGCCGCGGATAGAGCCGATAGCCGAAGCATCAGAAGATGAAATTTTATTAAGCGATAATGGTGATTTGGCGAGACATTTGCCACCGGCAATCGGTACAACAGAACGTTTATTGCGCTTAATGCGGCAGATTTTGCGATATGATGAAAAACTCGGTGTTAAAGACATTACACCTGCACAGGCCTATGATTTGGCTCAAAACTTAGCTGTTTTATTGGATACTGTATATCAGCAAAATATTGATATGGATAAGCTGGATAGTCTTTTGGACGATTCATCATCTTATGCAGAACACTGGCAAATGACATTGAAATTGCTGGATGTTATCCGTCGTCGTTGGCCGGAAATTTTACAAGAGCAACAAAAAGTTGATGCCGTTGAGAGGCGCAATATGCTTCTAAAAGCAGAACTGGAATATTGGCGGCAAACTAAGACCGAGCAGCGTATTGTGATTGCTGGAACAACAGCGGCTTTTCCTTTGTTAAAAGAGTTGGTAAAAACGGTTGCCGATTTGCCGAACGGAGAAGTTTGGCTCTATGGTTTGGATACTTATTTATCTGATTCTGATTGGCAAAAAATAGAGGTAAGTCATCCGCAGTATGAACTCAAAGAACTACTGGGGTATTTAAATGAAAAGCGCGAAACGGTGAAAAATATCGGTGTAAAAAATTTACGCCAAAATTTGATCTCAGAATGTATGCGACCGGCTGTTACAACCGATAAATGGCTTGATTTGCGCCAGCGGCAGGAATTAAAAGAATCCTTGCAAAATATACATATTGTCGAATGTGACGATATGCGTCAAGAGGCTTATGCCATTGCTCTTATCATCAGAGATGTATTGCGTCAATCACAAAAGACAGTGGCACTGGTAACACCTGACCGTAATTTGGCGCGTCGTGTTGTTTCGGAATTGAAACGTTGGAATGTCAAAGCCGATGATTCGGCGGGATTGCCTCTCAGCCTTTCACCGATAGGCATTTATTTGCGACTTATAGCCGAAGTTGTTGAAAGCCACTTTTCTCAAACTTCATGTTTGGCACTGTTGAAACATCCGTTAACAGCCTGCGGGTTGGAACGAAAAGAATGTTTGCGCTTAATCCGTCGCATTGAGCTCTATTGGCGCGGCAGCAGAAAAATGAAAGAAGGGCTTGGTGAGGAAGAACAAAATTTATTGGAAGATTTGCATTTGCGCTTGCAGCCATTGGTAGAATTATACGGTAAATCGAAAATAAGTTTGCAACAAATGCTTATCACCCATATTCAGGTTGCCGAAATTTTGGCAGATACAGCTCAAAAAAGCGGAGAAAAAATCATTTGGAAGCAAGATGACGGACATACCGCAGCGGATTTTATCAGTGATTTAACAGCAAACAGTTCGGTTTTTGAATATATTGCCCCGCGCGATTATGCCAAACTTTTTACTAAATTAATACAGGCGCAGAATGTTCGTGTACGCTATGGAATGCATCCGCGGGTTAAAATTTTAGGTCCGATTGAAGCAAGAATGACACAATTCGATGTAACAATTGTTGGTGAAGCAAATGAGGGATTTTGGCCGCAACAACCACCTTCGGATATGTGGATGTCGCGACAGATGCGTGCTGATTTCGGACTGCCTGATGCCGAGCGAGCGGTGGGTGTTACAGCTGCAGATTTTGCACATTTGCTCAATGCTCCCGAAGTATATATAACCCGCTCCCAACGCATTGATGGAACCCCTACCGCTAAATCCCGTTGGATGTTGCGCTTAGAAACGATATTAACGGCATTACTCGGTTCCAAAAAACAAATTTATTCATTGTATGACACGTACTATTCGGCATTGGCCAAATACGATGAGCGTGCGCAAAATACCGTTAACATTGCTCCGCCGGCTCCGCGCCCTGCAATTGATAAAAGACCGTTGGAACTTTCAGCCACCAATATAAATGCTTTTTTGCGCGATCCATATACTATATTCGCCAAATATATTTTGCAGCTCTACCCTCTTGAGGATATTGATCGTAATTTTGATCGCCGCGATTACGGAACATTGGTGCATAAGGCAGTGGAATTATTCAACAAAAAATATGGCGCACAATATCCGATAAATGCAAAAGAAGAACTGTTGAAATTAGGAGAAGAATTATTTTCAAAAGCAAGTATTCCAACCGAAGTGCGAGTGTTTTGGTGGCCGCAGTTTGAGCAAACAGTTGATTGGCTTTTGAATAAAGAACAAGAGTATCGTATTGATATTGTTGAAGTTTACAATGAAGAAAAAGGAAAAATGCATATATCGCTGTCCGACGGACATAAATTTACTATAACCGGAACGGCAGACAGAATTGATGTTACTGAAAACGGAGACATTAATATTTTAGATTACAAAACAGGTTCATCGGGCTTTCCGGCATCGCTTCAACTGTTCAAATTAGGTTATGAGCCTCAGCTACCTGTTGAAGCATTGATTGCTATGAATGACGGATATGAAAAAATTAAGGCTCCGGTTAAAATCAATTCTTTGCGTTGTTGGCGTTTAGGTAAAGAAGTTTGTGAATTATCCGAAGATGACAGTAAATTTGCCATAGAAATAACCGAGCAAAATTTGCGTCAGCGTTTGCACGAGTTCTATGAACAAACGCCGCCGGCTCCATATGTTTATAAACCTGATCCGGCAAGTGCTCCGAAGTATTCCGATTACGAACATTTATCTCGCTACGCGGAATGGGCGATAAAAGATGATGTGGCAGAGGATTAATACAATGGTTAAAACGGCACAGGAATACAAAATAGAAAGAGACAGTCTGAGACAAAAAGCAACATCTCAACAACGTGCGGCAGCTGATCCGACTAAATCTGTTTGGGTAGGAGCTTCTGCCGGTACAGGTAAAACTCGCGTTTTATCAGACAGAGTGTTAAGAATGCTTTTGAAAAATATTGATGCCGGAAAAATTTTATGTCTTACCTATACCAAAGCCGCGGCCGTGGAGATGAAAACACGTATTTCCGAACGTCTTGCCGAATGGGCTGTTATGAGTGATGCGGATTTAGAAAAAAGTTTGGTAAATTTGCTTGGTAGCGAGATTAAAAATGAAAAAATTATGGAATATACTAAACAAATAGCCCGCACCTGTTTTGCCAAGTTGCTTGATACTCCCGGAGGTATAAAAATTCAGACAATTCACAGCTTCTGTCAGGAAATTTTGAAGCGATTTCCTTTGGAAGCAGATATTATGCCTTATTTTGACATTATGGAAGATAGGGAAGTTGATGACGTTTTGCGCCACTTGCAAAATAGAATGCAGATTGATGCCGAATTGCAACCTGATTCGCCGGTAAGTCTTGCTTTGCAATATTTGAATGCACGTCTTGATGAACGTCAGTTTCCGCAATTGATGAAAACAGTGGCTGATAAACGTACGGATATTGCTTCGGTATTAATAAAATACCATGATATGAAAGAGTTTGCCGAGGCATTGCGCCAAAAATTAGGCATTAAAAGTGTGACATCTGTATCAGAATTTAAAAAAGAATGTATGCACAAAGCAGATGTTGGTATGATCGAAGATTTTATCGAGGCGTGGAGTCAAGGAGTCAAGAAAACGGATAATGACAGAGCTGTCGCTTTAAGGCATGTTTTAAACAGCGGGCTTTCGGATGCATCTTATTCGGCATATCGGGATATATTTTTAACATCCTCCAAAGACGGAGAAATTAAAGTTCGCTCAAAAATGATTTGTGCCGACGTAGCAAAAAAACATCCGCAAATGGAAGAGCTTTTGCAAAAAGAGGGTGAACGTATCTTGGCTTACGAGCAAAAAATCCGTCAGATGGATCTATATTTTGCCACTTTAAATGTGATGATTGTCGCTAATGATTTTATTAACCGTTATGATGAATATAAATATCGTACCGGTAAAATGGACTACAACGATTTGATTATCAGAACAGGGGAACTTCTGTGTAAGTCAAATATGGCAGATTGGGTGCTTTATAAATTGGATGGCGGTATTGACCATATTTTGATTGATGAGGCACAAGACACTTCTCCGTCGCAATGGCAGATTATTCAAGCGTTATGCGCTGAATTTTGGGCAGGAGAGGGCTTAAAACCGGAAGCAACAATATTTGCCGTTGGCGATAGAAAGCAATCCATTTTCAGTTTTCAGGGTGCAGATCCGACAAAATATGATGCCATGTCAAAAGCTTCATCGGATGGTAGTAATAATTTTGAAAAAATAGATTTGGAAGTGTCATTCAGGTCTGCACCGGCAGTTTTGGAAACAGTAAATCGGTTGTTTGCTTCACCGGAAATGTCGCATGGTGTTATTTCTTCCGGAGAAGTTGTAAATCATATAGCATCACGTGCAGGTGAATTCGGCGATGTGCAGATTTGGCCGTTCATTGCTAAACCCAAAGAGGATAAAAAAGCCAAAACTGCGGAACTTCCTTTATTAATGCCGAGCGGAGAAATTTCGCTCAAAAAACAAATGGCCGAAAAAATTGTGGCGGAAATAGAGCGTTTGATGGCGGAGAGCCAGCATAACGGCAAACCGCTTAAATACAGCGATTTTATGGTTTTGGTGCAGCGGCGCAGCAGTATCGTGACCGAGTTTATCAGAGCTTGCAAAACTCACGATATTCCGATTGCCGGTGCAGATAAAATGGTACTTAGTAAAGAAATATCCGTGCAAGATTTATTGTCTTTGGGAAAATTTCTACTTCTACCGGAGGATGATTTGTCATTGGCGGAAGTGTTAAAATCTCCTTTGTTTGAACTGAATGATGACGATTTGACAACCTTATGTTACGGCAGGGGTTCATGCTCTTTATGGCAACGCTTAAAGCAAAATGAAAACTATCGAAGTGTTACGGAACAGTTGGTTGAATTGTTGAACAGTCTTGATTTAATTCGTCCGTTTGAACTTTATAATAAAGTTTTGACGCAAATGGATGGACGCTATAGAATGACGCGCCGCATGGGTATGGAAGTTGAAGATGCTCTTGATGAATTTATGAATTTGACGTTATCGTTTGAAAAGGAAAATATTCCGACTTTACAAGGATTTATTCGTTGGATGGAACAAAGCGATGCGGAAGTTAAGCGCGAAACCGACCGCAAAGATATTGATGCGGTAAGACTGATGACTGTTCATCGTTCCAAAGGTTTGCAGGCTCCGATAGTCTTTTTGCCAGATGCCGGAATGCTTAAAACTCTTAAACGTCAGCAAAATCTTTTGATAGATGATAATATTGCGTATTATCCGTTAGATAAAAGTGATTATGAAGAGCACTGCGAAGCGATATTAAATCGGCAAAAAGCGCAAGCATTGGCAGAAAATAAACGCTTACTTTATGTAGCTTTGACCCGAGCCGAAGACCGACTGTATGTGTGTGGTTTTCAGAGTGGTAACAGCAACAGCGCACCGGAGAATTCTTGGTTTGATATGTGTCGCAAATATTTACCTGATGATAACGGACAAATTGTCCCGCCAAATGAAAAGTGGGAGCATTCATCACCTGATGTTTTACCGAAATTACAAAAAGAGGCAGAAGGAGTTAGTTTGTCGCGCGTTATTTCTCCGGAGTGGATAAAAGAGCCGGTAGAAAACGCTGTTCCACTTGCTAAACCATGGACGCCATCAAAACCTGATGAATACGAAGATGAGCCGGATTCGTCATCGCCGCTTGCCGATACCGGTCAATATTATCAACGTGGTACGATAATTCATAAATTACTGCAATTCTTACCGAAAAATAAAGGTGATAAAGTTGAAGTTATGCGGGAGTTTTTGCGCATTAATGCTGCAGATATGAGTATCAAACAACATCAACAAATCATAGAAGAAGTTTCTAAATTGCTTAATGATGAAAAGTATTCTGTTATTTTTGGCGATAAGGCATATTCGGAAGTGCCGATTATGGGTGAGGTCGATGGCAAGATTATTTCGGCACAATTGGATAAGATGGTGGTTACTGATGATAAAATCATCATTGTTGACTTTAAGACCAATCGACCAGCGGCTCCGTCTTTGGCGGAAACACCGATTGCTTATAAAAAGCAACTCGCAGCGTATGCGGAACTTGTGCGGCGCATATACCATCGTCAAGAAGTTGAAACATATATTTTATGGACGAATGTGCCGAGATTAATGCGTGTTTTCTAAATTAATCGCGTCAATATAATATAAAACTTGAAAAATATTTTTTTGCGGTCTAAATATGGAACAGATAAAAGGGAACAGTTTATATGTATGATGTGTATCAAATAAAAAAAGATTTTCCGATTTTGCAAAGGCCGCTCAATGGTAAACCGGTTGTGTTTTTAGATACGGCAGCATCGGCGCAAAAGCCGCGACAGGTGCTCGAAAAAATGCGTCAGATTTATGAAACTGAATATGCAAATGCGCATCGTGGTTCATATACTTTTTCCGAGCAAATTACCAGTGAGTTCGAGGCAGCACGGCGAACGGTGCAACTTTTTATTAATGCACGTGAATCCCGAGAGATAATCTTTACACGTAATGCAACGGAAGCAATTAACTTGGTTGCGGCAACATGGGGACGAGTAAATTTACACTCCGGAGATGAAGTTCTTATTTCGCAAGCCGAACATCATGCCAATTTGGTCCCGTGGCAGAATATTTGTAAAATGACGGGAGCAAAATTGGTGGTGTTTCCGATAGCTGACGACGGTTCATTCCTCAAAGAGGAGTATGATAAATATTTGAACAATCGCACAAAATTGGTTTCTGTTACTGCTATGTCTAATGTATTGGGAACAATTTTTCCGATTAAAGAGATGGCAAAAGCGGCTCATTCGGTTGGGGCCAAAATTTTGGTTGATGCCAGTCAATATGCGGCACATTCGCCTATAAACGTGCAAGATTGGGATTGTGATTTTTTGGCTTTTTCTGGGCATAAAACATATGGTCCTACCGGCATTGGAGTATTATACGGGAAGGCCGAGATATTATCGCTGATGCCACCTTATCAGTTTGGGGGCGATATGATTGAAAAAGTCACCTATGAGAAAACGACTTTTGCTGATATTCCGGCGCGTTTTGAAGCTGGTACGGCAGCCTCGGTACAGGCGATAGGTATGGCTGAAGGGCTGAAATATATGCTGTCCATCGGTATGGATAATATAGCGTCTCATGAGCAAAAATTAACCACTTGTGCAACAGCTCGTTTGCTTGAAGTGCCAAATTTGAAAATTGTTGGTACAGCAACAGAAAAAGGTGGAGTTATCAGTTTTGATATTAAAGGAATACATCCGCAAGATATTGCCTTTGTGCTCAATAAAGAAAATGTGGCGGTACGTACCGGACATCATTGTGCCGAACCACTCGTTAATCGCATGGGATATACGTCTTTGGCACGTGCTTCATTCGGGCTTTATTCTACTAAAGAAGATATAGATTCGTTAGTTGCAGCACTGTTGAAAGCAGAGAAATTTTTCAGAGAAGATTAAAATGACGGAAGAAAAAAAAGAAAATAAGCAAAACGATGCAATCGGGGCAACTGAGAGCCGCCTTTTGCAGGCGATGAGTGTTGAAGATGCTACCACTGAACAAGTTGTTCCATTGGAATATTCTGCGTTTGCCGGAAAACAATTATCTTCCGGTATGAAAAAAGCTAAAATGTTCGATATAGTTGAACAGATTCGCAGTGTTTCAGATCCGGAAATTCCGATTAACGTTTATGACATGGGACTGATTTATAAAATTGAGCAAAAAGATAATGGGGATTTATATATTGAAATGACCTTAACCGCGCCGACCTGTCCGATAGCAGGAGTTTTGCCCCAACAGGTTGCCGATGCGGTGGCGTTAACCGCAGGCGTTGGAAAAGTTGAAGTAAAGCTGGTTTGGGAACCGGCATGGACACCAGATAAAATGACTGACGAAGCCAGAGAAATGTTGGAGTTGCTATAATGGATATTGAAGAGCTTATTGACAATTTTGCGTTTTTTGAAAATTGGGAAGAAAAATATCAATATGTTATAGATTTGGGGCGCAAATTAGAACCTTTGGACGATAAGTATAAGACCGATGAATGGAAAGTGAAAGGTTGCCAATCACAAGTTTGGCTTGTACCTGATTTTAGAGAAGCTCACATTCATTTTTACGGCGATAGTGATGCCATATTGGTAAAAGGTATTATAGCTATTGTACTGACGATTTATAACGACAAAACAGCTGACGAAATAAAAAATGTTGATGTTTTGGGAATTTTTGCTAAACTGGGGTTGGAAGAAAATTTGACACCAAGCCGGCGCAACGGTATGATGTCAATGGTGGAAAAAATTAGGCTTTATGCCGAAAATGCGGAATAGACGGACGAGATGAATATTCACGAGTATCAGGCCAAGCAAATATTAGCACAATACGGTATTATAGTGCCTAACGGAGGCATAGCTTATACTGCGGCAGAGGCAAAGCGCGTGGCACAGCATATCAGTCCGCGAGGTCCGTGGATGCTAAAAGCACAAATACAGGCAGGCGCGCGGCACAGCGGTCATTTTGTCGGTAATTCTACTGCACCGAAAGGCGGAATAAGATTGGTTACACAAATTCGTAATCTTTCCTATGAAGCGGCGCAAATGCTTAATAACACGTTGATTACCGAGCAAACAGGTCCTAAGGGAAAATTGGTCAGCAAGGTCTATGTGGAAGCATATAAACAGGTTAAGCATCTTTTTTATGCCGGAATGATTATTGACAGTTCATTGCCGGCGATAACTCTGCTTATTTCCGATGTAATAGATCAAGATATTTTAAAAATTGCCGATATTCGCCGCGAGCGTATTTTGCGTTTGCCTTTGGCTTATGACAAACCGATTGCTGATGAGCAAATAAAACAGATTTTGGACTTTTTGTTATTAGATAAAAATTATGATGAAGGCTTTCGTGATTTCTTAAATAAATTACGCATTACATTTATCAATTTAGATGCGCAAATGATTGAAATAAATCCGGTTGGAATCATGCGTAATAAGAAATTGATTGCGCTTGATGCCAAAATAAATTTTGATGATAATGCCATGTTCAGACATCCGGATATTTTGCGTATGCAAGATGATTATGAAGAGGATCCGCGCTGTTTGCAAGCACAACGCCATGGTTTCCATTACAGTGAGTTTGATGGTAATATCGGTTGCATTGTCAATGGTGACGGTTTGGCTCTGGAAGCCATGGATGTTATTAAGTCTAAAGGAATGCGAGCCGCTTGTGCGCTTAATGTTAAAGGAGGGGTTGATAAAGATCGCATCGCTTCGGGTATAAAGCTTATCATGACCAATCCTCGTGTTGAGGGAGTATTGATTAATATTTTAGGTGGATTTTTGCGTTGCAATCTTGTAGCAGACGGAATTCTTGCCGCCACCCAAGAAGTTGGTCTCAATGTACCGATAGTTGTACGCTTGGAAGGAACAAATAAAGAGGAAGCTAGAATCATTTTGCAGGAAGCTAAACTGCCGATTATTTTTGCGGATAATACTAACGATGCAATTGATAAATTGATTGCGGAAATGGAGGTAAACGACTGATGTCTGTTTTAGCCGATAAACATACACGTGTTTTGGTACAAGGAATTACCGGTGTTCAAGCCTCGTTTCACGTTAAGCGCTCAATTGATAACGGTACCAACGTTGTTGCGGGAACTTCACTTCAACGCACACCAAATGAGTATTTAGGAGTGCCGGTATTTGGTAATGTGGCAGAGGCAGTTAAAAATATGCCGATTGACGCCAGTGTCATGTTTGTACCGGCAAAAGCCGTAAAATATGCGGTACGAGAAGCGGTGGAGTCGGAGATAAAATTAATAGTATCAATAACCCAAGGAGTACCGGTGCATGATATGCTTGAAATTAAGGCAATGCTAAAAGGTTCAAAGACAATGATGATTGGACCTAATACTCCCGGCCTTATAACTCCGGGCGAAGCGAGATTGGGCATTTTTCCGGAAAATATTCACCGCAAAGGTTGCATCGGCATCATTTCACGCGCTTCGACATTGACCTACGAAGGTGTGTTGGAAATAAATGAAGCCGGGTTAGGACAGTCAACCGTTGTAGGTTTAGGCGATGATATGATTGTGGGTACCGATTATCGTGAACTGATGACACTTTTTATGGCTGATGATGAAACCAAGGCAGTGGTAATGATTGGTAAAGCCGACAATGTGTACGAACAAATGGCGGCTGAGCACTATGCTATGATGGAAAATAAAAAGCCGGTTGTAGCTTTTGTCGCAGGGGAATCTTTACCATTTGGTGCTACAATGGGATATGCCGAAGATATTATTACACACGGATTATCTACTATTCAGGATAAGAAAAAAGTGATGGCGCAATCCGGAATGATTGTGGTTGATAGGATGAGCCAAATTCACGAAGCTCTGGCGGATTTGCAACTAAAATGACAGGATTTTGGCAGCAATTGCTTAATGTTATTTTACCGCCGCGTTGTTTGCTTTGCGGTAAGGTTTTGTACGAGCGTAATGGATTGTGTACGGAATGTTTTAGCAAGATA
>CADBMG010000012.1 GCA_902795745.1 uncultured Pseudomonadota bacterium | reverse complement strand
GCCTCATAATCACTTTTCAAATAAGCATCAAAATTATGATGAGGATTAATAGGATAATCTATGCCAAATTTTTCTTTTATTTTAGCATGAACATACATAAGCTGTCCGTCATATAAACTTTTTTGCGGATTAAAAGTTTTGTAGTCGCCGCGAACAATACACCTACCCTTATTATCAAAGAAAAAATTAGGATTAACTTTTTTATTTACAAACATATCGTCATTCGCATAAATAAAATGTTCTGCCAAATTCGGTATTTTATACAGCACACTTTCTATGGCATTCGAATTGTAACAATATTTGACGCTTTTGGGCAGTATAACAGATTGATCTATTACGCTTATTTTGGGATTATTTAGATTAAGCCACATTGGAGTTTGGTGATCCGTCACTATAAAAATGTGATGAATCCAGGGCATATATTTTTCAACCGAGCGTAGCGAGTACTTAAGCTCGTCAACTTGAATAACTCTACCTTCCGATGTCGCCTCAATATCATACTCTTTATTAATAGTCTGTAAGGCTTTTTGCCGACGTTTCATAAATTCCGGATCATTGCCATCTACCCATAAATAAACCAAATCAATATCCATTTATTTCTCCCGTTTGAGATCAATTCAGAATTTTATGACATTGCAATACTACTTTTTCATAGTCCATAGTGTCATATGGTATACAATGTTATTTATATAACTATAGTTAAGTATTAAGAAATGTCAAGATATTTTATTATGGCTTTCATGAAGATAAGAGAGGCGCAAATATTCAGCGATAAAGTGGTCGACTTAATTGGCGAAGAGATGAAAAAACGCCGAATCAGCCGTTATCTTTTAGCGCAAATAACACAACTGAGTGAGCCATCCCTCAGCTTTATATTTCATCATCAGCGCCGCCCGACTCTCTATACTCTTATTCGTATAACCAATGCTTTGAATATTTCGCTTGCTGATATTATTGCAAAAGTTGAAAAAGATTTGATCAAATAATCTCAAAGTTTTTCCGTACCTGATTGTATTTTTTATCTTGACAAGTACTGATTCGTATATTATAAGCACAAACAATGAATGCAATTTTACTTGTGTTTATTGCTGTCCAAGACTGTTGGCGGTTTTGCTGTGTGAGCAGCACAAAACCTTAATTTCCAACATAGACGGAGTGAACGTAAGATTTTATAACAGTAATCTTTTCTCCCCTTCGGACAGGTTTTGGGTTCCACTTTTACGTCAGAGCAGATGTGATTGTGGGTTTGGTAACGGTTCTTTACCGTTTTGTAAAAAAAGGATAAAGAATTATAACTTTTCGTATGGAGACAAATAAGTGAACCGCGAAGAAAAAACAGAATTGCTGGGCTTATTAAACGATGTGTTCTCTAAGGCTGAATCTGTGGTTTTAGCTGAATATAAAGGCTTGACCGTTGCAGAAGCTGATGCTTTGAGAAATAAAATTCGTGAAGCCGGTGCTTCTATCAGAGTTACTAAAAACCGTATTGCTCGCTTGGCTGTTAAAGACACCAATTTTGCTAACTTGGCAGACCTTTTCAAAGGTCCGATTATTATGGCTTATGCCGATGATCCGATTGCCGCTTGCAAAGCATGTGTTGAATATGCCAAAGAAAATGAGAAGTTAGTTATTGTTGGTGGTGCATTGACAAGTAAGTCTTTGACTATTGACGAAATCAAACAGCTCGCTTCTATTCCTTCGATGGATGAATTGCGTGCTAAACTCATTGGTTTGTTGCAAGCTCCTGCTGCAAAAATGGCTCGTGTTTGCAAGGCTTATAGCGAGAAAGAGGCTGCATAAAGTAGTTTATGTTTTACGCGTTTTTAACTTGTTATTTTTTGCTCATGCAGAGATATGCTGCGTTTAAAAATAACGGTGTAACAAATTGCATAAAACAAAATGTGTGGCTTGAAAATTAAAACGGTTTTTTAATTTGTAATATAAACTTTAATTTATTGGAGAAAAACAATGGCAGATTTGGCCAAATTAGTAGATGAATTGTCAGCTTTAACAGTTATGGAAGCTGCTGACTTAGCAAAAATGTTGGAAGAAAAGTGGGGCGTTTCTGCTGCCGCTGCCGTAGCTGTTGCCGGCGCAGGTGCAGCTGCTAGTGCTGCCGCAGAAGAAAAGACGGAATTTGATGTTGTGTTGGCAGAAGCCGGCGCTAACAAAATTAACGTCATTAAAGAAGTTCGTGCTATTACCGGTTTGGGCTTGAAAGAAGCTAAAGACTTGGTTGAAGGTGCTCCTAAAACTGTTAAAGAAGGTGCTCCTAAGGATGAAGCCGAAGCTATTAAAGCTAAGCTCGAAGCCGCTGGTGCTAAGGTTGAATTGAAGTAATTTCCTTTCAGTTCTATAATTCTCTTGCAGACCGAAATTTAGATTCGGTCTGTTTTTTTAAATTTTACGATATATCTTATAAAAAATCTTTACGATTTATCAATTCTTTCACATTACAGTCAATAGTGTAGTAAAAAAGGAATTATAAATGAATAATATTGATAAAGTTGTCCCTGCCGCCAAAACGGTATTAGAAAGTGTTAAGAGAATATTTTCTTTGTTGAGTTCGCGCCATTATTGGGCTGCGATTAAAGAGTTTTTTAACCTCGCTGATTTGACTTATACAAATCATCTGAAAGGAAAGTTTGTTACAATTAAAGGGCATCAAATCCCCTTAACAACGCTGATTTTAGCAGCTTTGCTTATTATCTATTGGATATACCCTCAATCAGATGACTCTGATCAATTCCCTGCCGCTCAGACTATTTCAAAAGCAGAAATGCAAATGCAAGCGAACTATTTCAATGGCGACGGAGTAATTATTGATAAAATGCACAAGTGTGATGAAGCTGTATGTGGTGTTTTGGAAAACACTAAGGATAAAGAGGTTAAAGAACTAACCATTCCGGTAGCGTTTTTTGACCAAGAGGGTATTTTGGTTTTTGAAAGTCGAATTCAGGCAACCAACGTTCCTCCGCATAAAGCAACAGATTTTCAAATTCCTTCCGATGTTCCGTTTGATTATTTTAAACTCGGTGTTGTAATTGTTAATCGCTGATTTCGCTTACAGGATTCCACAGTCTTTTATTTGAACAATTCCATAGTGGTTCAAAATATGGATTTTTTTGCAAATAGAAATATCCGCCGGCGCATATATTTTGCTTTTTTCCATTAAGCTCAAAATCACCGTTGTTATTAAAACGAATCCTTTTTTGATATGTGCATTCGTCATTTTTGCATTGCAAAACATCATCTAACATCTTTGTATTTTCGATTATGCTGAAATTTTCACGCCATATCCGTTTCAGCCAATTGTCGGCATGCGGACTGATTAAAACCATTTGTTTTTCCTGATTGCGAATCGCAATTGCTTTACCGTTCGGCGAAATTATCATATCAGGAGATTGATAGAAAAACATTGAAGCAACTCCGAAAATAATCGGCATTACTCCCCAAAATCGCCATTTTTGTGAACAAACGCAAAGCCAATAACCTCCGATTACAATAGCAATAAATCCACCAAAGGAAAGTGAATGTACCGCCAACAAGCTGTGCGGCAAACCTGCCACATAATCGGTAATTTTATTTAATAACTCTATGCCATAGCCGAGCATTAACAAGGGATATCGCAAAAGTCCCAACGGTAGAGCAACTAAGCAAACCAGAACATTGGGCATTAACCATAAACCTATTAATGGTCCGGCTAACAAATTTCCTAAACTGGTATAAAGAGCAATTTGATGAAAGTGGTAAGTCGAAAAAGGCATAGTTGCTAAACTGGCAACAAAATCACCAACTACAATACCGGATAAATACCAAAATATCTTATTAAATATCCCGCCGCGGCGTGCTAAATGATTAATCTTGGAAGCGTAATGTTCGTAAAAAGCGACCAAAGCATAAACAGCAGCGAAAGACATCTGAAAGCTGACAGATATCAAAGCCTGAGGTTGCAGTATCAAAATTATCAGTGCGGCTAAACTTACCATACGCATAGATATTGCCTGACGATTGAAAATGATACCGACAAATACAACGGCAGTCATGATAAATGCCCTTTGCGCCGGTACTGCCATACCCGAAATCGACAAATATGCCGCGCTGAAAATAATAGCAGTAATTGCTGCCGGCTTTTTGATGTCAAATTGCAACGCCACAAAAGGAATTAATGCCAAAATAAGACGGATAAAAAAGAACACCAACACTGCAATAGTGCCTAAATGCAGACCGGATACCGATAAAAAATGAGCCAGACCAGAACCGCGGTAATTGTTAATAATGTGCGGAGATATGCGCGATTTTTCACCGATAAATAAGGCTGAAGCAACGCCTGATTGTTCTGTAGGTAAAATTTCTGCAACTTGTTCACTTATATCTTGTCGCAATTTGTTGATTGCGGACTTTAAGCTCATAGCCCAAGATTGTTCTGTACATTTTATGGTAAAAATTTCACTGTTTGCATAACCTATGCCGCTTATTTTCTCAAAAAAATACTTTCGGTCAAGCTGAAAACCAGCCATAATCGGCATACGCGACGGAGGAAAAACGGTAGCAACCAGTTCAACACATTGTCCAACCTCAAAATGCTCTTGCAAATTAGTTACCGTAACACGAAAACGACCTTTTAGCGGTGCATTAAAATCTTTGACATTATCGATGAGCAAACGTTGATGAGATTTATCGCTGTAGGAAATATCGACAATTTTTCCGCTGAGATAGTCGGTTTTTTGCGGTTGAAATTCAACGTGATGAGAAACATATATCGTGTGAACGTAAACATTAATAAAGCCACAAATAATTACCAACCCGCCAATAAATATGGAGCGGACAACGGAGTTACGAAATAAAAACAGTAAAAATAGCCATATTTCGCTTATGAGCAAGACAAGCCACATTTTCGGCTCAGTCGGCAAGGCAAAATACAAAGCAATTCCAAGAGCGAATAAAAACGGCAGCCAAACCAAATATCTGTTTGGTTCATTTTCCCAACAATTAATGATAATTTTAAATATTCTTTTCATGGCGAATAAGTTTTAGAATCGCCTCTGCTGCATTATCACTAGGGTTTTGTTCGCCCATACCGAGAAGTTGTCTTACTTGTTCAAATCCCTCCATTTGACGGTTATATGGCGGTTGCTGATTTAAAAATCTTTCGACATACTGTAAAATATTGCTCGGATTACAATCTTGTTGCAACAACTCCGGAACAATCTCTCGTCCTAGTAAGATATTGCTTAAATTCACAAATTGAATATGCAAAAAACGCTTTGCCAACCATTCCGTCAGTTTAGGTACTTTATATGCTATAATATGAGGAACTTTGACAATAGCTAACTCCAATGCTACGGTACCGGAAGCAGCAATTGCCACATCGGCATCTTGAAAAGCTAAACGCCGTTCATCCTCACCTTCAATTACCCGAATCGGCAAACCTGATTCAATAACCAAACGCTTAACGTGTTCTGCTACCGTACTGACTGTCGGAATGACGTAATCAATGTCGTCATACTTACTATGCATCAGCTTAACTACTTCCAAAAAATCAGGCAAAAGCCTTTCTACCTCGTTATGACGCGAACCGGGAAGAACAAGCATCAATTTACCTTTTATACCGTATTTTTGCTTAAACTTACCTTTATCTTGTTCGCCATTGACGATAACACTTTCAATCACCGGATGTCCGACAAATTCCGCATCTAAATGATAAGGTGTAAAATAACGCGGTTCATTCGGAAAAAGTGTCAATAGCAAATCAATGTATTTATACATTGTACGAGCACGTTTTTTCTTCCAAGCCCACACTTGCGGTGCAACATAATGTACTTGAGGAATTCCTAAACGCGATGCTCTGATTTTTTTGTGTATACGAGCTGAAAAGCTCCAACTGTCTATGGTTATAATAACATCAGGCTTGACTTGCTGAATGTGTTCAACTGTTTCTTTGATGCGACGTAATATTTTCGGAATACTGGGAACAACTTCCGCCAATCCCATAACGGCCAATTCACTTATATTAAATTGTGAAGTTAATCCCTGTTCCTGCATACTGTCGCCACCGATACCAAAAAATTGTGCACCGAAGTCTTGTTTACGAATAGCTTGCATTAAGCGAGCACCTAAGGAATCTCCGGACGGTTCGCCGGCAATCAGATAATATTTCATAATGCATCTCCTTTCGGCTCAATACCAAGAACAAACATACCATATTTATCCGCAAGTTTTATAACTTCGCTTTCATCCGCTATCAGGGCGTTTCCGGCGTGTACAGCAAGACCCCGCATACCGGCGTTGTGCAGTGCTTCTATGGTTTTGGTTCCGATAGTTGGCAAATCTATGCGCATATCCTGTTGCGGTTTACGTAACTTAACCAAAATACCACCGACACCGCTACGTTGATATGTGCCACACCGTTTTATCAACTCATCGGTACCTTCTATACCCTCAACTCCCAGCACTAAACCTTGTTGCACAATCACAGACTGACCTACGTCCAATTTACCGATAGTCAGCGCAACATTTGTCCCGCGTTCTATATCCGCAAGTGCTTGCTTATCCGGCTTATGTTTAGTCAACAATCCTGTTTTAACCAGTAATTCAGGCATCACTTCATGAATGCCGACAACACGGAAATTTTCCGTTTCTATTTCTTTTACTAAAGCCCGCAAAATTCCATCATCACCGAGGGATTTAAACCCGATTTTGGCAAAAAACGCTGCCGTTCGTAAATCCGGTAATAAATCTGCGAGTGTCGGACGATGAATTGTTCCGATCATTATCACTTCTTCCACATTCTGTTCGGCAAAAATCTTAAAACCTGTTCCGGCTTGCCCTATGCGAATCCACTTATGCGGAACATTCGGCGCAAAAATAGCCTTATCTGCATTGTTCTCGATGGCTATAACAAAAAAGTCACGCTTATTTTTAAGACAGTGCTCTATAAGTAATTTTGGAAGAATGCCCCCACCGGCAATAATACCGAGTTTTTTATTTTTCACAGTCATATTTCTCTCTTGATCGTTATTCTTACGTTTGAGTGTAACAAATCAGAGATAAAATGCAAGTGCAATTATAAATCTTTTAGCTTAAAAGTAGGGTAACTGCTACCGGGAGTATATTTGCTTTCCGCATCGATTAAGGCTTCGAGAAATAAATCCTTAATTTTTACCAACTTGTTGTTTTTTATCATAGTTTCTTTGGGTAACGATTTCAGAACGTCGAATCCTTGTTCGCCGGCACCGACAAAAGGATCTATCGCGCAAATATACGTATCTTCCGGATGAAGCG
>CADBMG010000011.1 GCA_902795745.1 uncultured Pseudomonadota bacterium | reverse complement strand
TTGGCTTAATTTTCTGTCAGGAGATAATCTGGAACATAAAAGTTGCAGAGTCGGAACATCAATATTCAGTCCTTTTTCTCGCAACATATTTTGTGCTATATCACCTAAGTCCTCATCCCTGTCGTCATACATTCCGCAGATGATAACATCTTCACGATCTTTTGCCCACGTAATAAGTGAAGAACGTGTATTCAAGCTGAGCGAACTCAATATGAGGACATTTTCGGAAGATGTTTCCGGTAACATATTTTTTAAGAGCGGAGCCAAATTATTGTCGGCATTTTTTACCACGATGGCACGACGCCCCCCCATCAATGATTGGGCACAAAATTCCGCGTAGATTTCTCCCCCGTCTTTGGATATATTTTCCATTTCCAATTGAGAATAATTAAATGCGTCGTTTATATCACCGCAAACAGCTTCAGCACATTTTTTTTGCAAATCGGCAATAGCTCCCTCATTAGTGCCGAACAAAATAATGCATTTAATATCGACACCAAGATTTTTGAGTGAATTTTCGAGCTGAACCTGCTTAAAATTCATCAGGATTTCCACGTTTTGTCTTTATGGAATGGAAGTATGCACCGATTCTCAGAGAAATGTCGTTAGCGATAATCTTTGCTCCGTCTTTTTCGACTTTTTTCTTATCCATTGAGGTAGAATATGGATTATCCAATAAATCGTAGCTCAAATATATCCAGCTGTTACCGCTGACCAATCGTCCGCTTTCCTTGCTCCACAGTTCATAATTAACCGAATATTTGACCTTTTCACGTGTTGCCGTAATATCGTCACGCAAAGCTTGTTCGGTTATTGTCTTTTTTACCGGTTTAAGCTTTAAAAAATATTTTGCATTTTTAGGGGTCCCTTGCGGATTGAACGTATCAATCAGTTCATTTTTAATCAACTGACCGATTCGATCGGTTACCGTTTCTATTTTAATTTGGGCCATTTCATGCACAATATCGGCATTATATTCATTATTATAATACCACAAATCATCACCGGAGGTTTTTTCCACATATAAGGGTTCAAAACCACAGGCGCTCAATCCTATGAGCGTTGCCGCAACAGCAGCTATTTTCATTTTATACCACAATGTTCACAATCCTATTCGGTACAACAATTATTTTCTTTATTGTCACGCCTTCCAGTTGGCGCGCAACGTTATCTAACTTCAAAGCTGCAGCTTCGGCATCAGCTTTTGCCGCATCTTTGGCAATGGTAATAGTTCCGCGCATTTTTCCATTCATTTGCACGGCGAGTGTTACCATATCTTCCTGAGCCAATTTGGCATCGCCAACCGGCCAACTTTCTGCAATGATTAGGGAAGTATGTCCTAAACGAGCCCACATTTCTTCTGCCAAATGCGGAGTAAACGGGCAAAGCAAACGAAGAAGCGTTTCGTACATCGTCGCCGGTATTTTTTCCATTTCAGACAGATAATTTACATAGGTCATCATAGAGGAAACGGCAGTATTAAACTTCATCTGATCAATACGTTCCGTAACTTCCAAAATACACTTATGCATGGCACGTAAATCATCGGCACACATTTGAATATCTTTATCGGCATAAACTTTTTTAAATAATCCGTAAACTTTTCCTATAAAGCGATATACACCATTCAAACTCTCTTCCGACCACATTGCCACTTGGTCAAACGGACCGATAAACATTTCATACAAACGGAATGTATCTGCACCGTATGTTTCAACAATTTCATCCGGATTAATCACATTTCCGCGCGATTTACTCATCTTTTCACCATCAGCAGCCAAAATCATGCCGTGTGATGTACGTTTATTATACGGCTCCGGCATTGGCACGTACCCGCAATCATATAGGAATTTATGCCAAAAACGCGAATACAAAAGGTGCAAAGTTGTATGCTCCATACCGCCGTTGTACCAATCAACATTCATCCAGTAATTCAACGCTTCCTTCGAAGCGAATTCTTTATCATTATGCGGATCACAGTAACGCAAGAAATACCATGATGAACCTGCCCAGTTTGGCATTACGTCGGTTTCTCGCCGCGCCTTTCCTCCACATTTCGGACAAGTTGTGTTAACCCATTCGGTAGCATTAGCCAAAGGCGAATCACCATTGTCATTCGGACGATAATCCGGCACATCAGGAAGTGTTAGCGGTAGCTCACTTTCATTAATCGGTTGCCATCCGCAGTGTTCGCAATAAACCATTGGTATCGGCTCGCCCCAATAGCGTTGACGCGAAAATACCCAATCGCGCAATTTGAAATTAACTTTTGAGTGACCGAAACCTTCGTCCTCGGCAAATTTGATTGCTGCCGCCATAGCATCTTTTTTATCCATACCATCCATAAAGCCGGAATTTATGTGGATGCCGTCTTCTTCCCATGCTTCTTTACTGATGTCGCCGCCGGCAAGCACCTGCACAATCGGCAAATTAAACACTTTGGCAAAGTCATAGTCACGTTGGTCATGCGCCGGAACTGCCATAATTGCCCCCGTACCGTAACCGGTCAGAACATAATCGGAAATAAATACCGGAATTAGTTTACCCGTAAACGGATTACGAGCTTTTATTCCCTTCAATTCAACACCGGTCTTTGTTGTGTCACTGGTGCGTTGCAATTCGGACTTTTTAGCTGTTTCTTCAATGTATTTTTGCACTTCCGTTGCATTTGTATAATTGTTCATAAGTTCTTTAACAAAGCGATGCTCCGGAGCCATAACCGTGTAAGTTACGCCAAAAGTTGTATCCGGACGAGTAGTATATACTACCATCGGTTTACCTAAATTACTACCGGAATTATCGGTCAATTCAAATGTCAACTCGGCACCTTCCGAACGACCAATCCAATTTATTTGCGTCGTTTTCACTCTATCGATAAAATCTACTTTTTCCAAGTCATCAATCAGACGATCTGCATACTTGGTAATAGCCAGCATCCATTGCTCTTTATCGCGACGAATAACCTCGGTTCCGCAACGCTCGCAATGTCCGTTGACAACTTCTTCGTTAGCCAATCCCACTTTGCAAGAAGGACACCAGTTAATTGCCATTTTGTCTTTGTATGCCAAACCGTGTTTCCAAAATTGAATAAACATCCACTGCGTCCATTTGTAATATTCCGGATCACAAGTGTTGAAGCATCTGTCCCAATCAAACGAAAAACCCAAAGACTTTAATTGACGTGTAAAGTTAGCAATGTTTGCTTTGGTGGAAACAGCAGGATGCACACCTGTTTTAATGGCATAATTTTCAGCCGGCAGACCAAAGGCATCAAAACCCATAGGGTAAAGCACGTTAAATCCTTGCATCCTTTTTTTACGAGCAATAACGTCAAGTGCGGTATAGGAACGCGGGTGCCCCACATGCAAGCCGGCACCGGACGGATACGGAAATTCGACTAAGGCATAGAATTTTTGCCTGTTATGGTCAATATCAACCTTGTAAGCTTTTTCATCTTCCCATATTTTTTGCCACTTATTTTCGATGGTTCTGAAATTATATCTGTCTTCGTTTTGCCAATCTTGGCTCCATTCTTCCCAAGTGTTTTTACCATTATATCGCGCGTTACCCGCCATTTTTACTAAACCTTTCTGTTAAAAGTACACTAAATTACATCAACGCTATCACAATATTTGAGCAAATTCAACGTCATTTATGTTTATACACACTTTAAAACTTTTATTGCAAAGTGTCCTATTATGTATTAAAATGTAACAAAAATTTAATAAAAAAGTTTGATAACTATGTTATAATAAGTTTATGCATAAAACTATCGATAGGAGCTGTAATATGAGAAAACAATGGAAAATTATAGGGTTAGGCTGTATGGCGGCGTTATGTGCCTGCTTGTGGCTGAGTGCTATGTATGTTTCGCCAGCAACGGCAAACATTTGTTTTTTGCCATCGGGTAAATGCGGTGATGCTGCGGCATCTTCCAGCAGTAGCGGTGGCGAACCTAATAGTGAAAATTGTACGGGTTTTAACGATTCCTACGACAAAGGATGGGATCAAGGATGGTCATGCAACGGACCTTGTACAAAATCAGACGGGACGCAAGTTTACAAGTGCGAATGCCGTGATGGTTTTATACGTAAGGGTGATAATTGCTACCTTAAAAACGATCAATGCAAAACTACAGGAGGATATACGTACACCGCAACACAAGCAACCGATATGATGGATAATACTAAAAATCCGAATACGGCGTGGCAATGTACTCGTTGCGATATTTCCGGCTCTGAGTTCGAAGGTAAATATCGTTGCCAATGTAACGGAGTTATGAAAAACAGTAAATGTGTGCATGACACATGCGTTGGCTATAACGAAACATCATGTCCTAATAATTATACAAAGGAGTACTGTCCGGATGATTCGAGTAAGCTGAAATGTTCTTGTAACATACAAGACGGAAAGCGGCTCAAAGATGATGGAACCTGCGAAGATATTGTGGAATGTAGCGGTAATAATATGTATACAGAAGAGGTATGTGCAAAGAACAAAAACAATAAGTCAAATTCTGATCACTGGATGTGCGAAAAAGTTGGCACAACTGAATGTTACTTGCTTTCTAAAAAGTGTGATAATTCTCAAAAGGAATATATAGATCAGGAAAGTTGTTTGGCCGATAATCCGCAATATTTATGCGATAAAACTACATCTGATAATGTTTGTCGTATTCCGGGAACGCTTGACTGTCAAGACGCAAGAAACGGCAAATATACTACCAAAGACAAATGTGAGAAGGCTATTTATCCATACAAGTGTAAAGAAGAGAAAACAGGTGGATGTTGGATAAAAGATGGTACTGAAAAAGATTGTTCTCGTAATGAAGGTTTTTATAATAATGAAGATGATTGCCGTTCGGCTAATTCCGGATTCGGATGTTTAATGGATTCTGCAACATCTTGTTGGTACAAGAGCGATTGTGATGAAGTTGCCGGATTTTTTACCAGTCAAGAGGCTTGTCAGAGTGCAGCGGAAAATGTTTATACTTGCACTAAGCCGACGGAGTCGTTCTGCTACCGACTCGATAAGTGTAATGTAGCAAGTAACTATTATTCAACACAAGATGATTGTTTGGCAGCATCAGAGGGAAATATGTGTGATGAAGTTCGTTCGGACAAGTTGCAAGGTTGGACTACATACCCGGGCAATTGTTGGACGCCTAATAATACTTTGTGCGATGAGAGCAAGCATGAATATAATACAGAAGCTAAGTGTGAAGCCGTATTCGGTGAAGGTAATTGTATACAACAGTCTAATCAATGTTGGATAGGAAATGATGCACGTTGCTTGGAGGAACTTGGACAGTATCCGACTGAACCTCTGTGTGAGGCCGTTTATGGTACTGGTAATTGTATAATTGATGAAATGCAGTGCTACATAGCAAAAGACAATCTTTGTGACGAGAGTAGAGATGAATTTCGCTTGATAACGGATTGTGAAAAAAAGTTTGGACAAGGAAAGTGTGTGAAAGGTGACAATGGTTGTTATATTTCAAATGATTGTCCGGAAGGATTTTCAACGGAAATCCAGACAGCACTAGACTGCGGTGACGGCTCTATCGGTAGCCTGGGCTGGAAAGTAGAAACCAACGGTGAAGTCGGTGGAAAGGCATGCGGCAGATGTGTAGAAAATGATTGTCCTGATGGATATGGCATCGATTGCTCACGTCAGTATGCCTGCGATTTGTGTGTCGGTTATGATGAAGACAATCCGGGAGCCAATAAAGCATACAGCGGAGATGCTGAATGCAAACGCTATGAAACGGTTGAAGGTCAGCAACACGCCATATGTAATTTGCTCGGTACCGGTTACAGAATGTATAGCCAAGGCAATGTGCCGGAAGGTTGGGGCAAAGTTCAAGCATCAGGTAGAGAAACGGGTTGCTATTGCGCTAAAGAAGGAGCAATTTGTGACGAGACTACTGAGTTTGCTAAACTTGAAGACTGCGAAGGTAAGTACGGTACCGACAACTGTGAACAAGACGAAGAAACTAAGTGCTATAAGGAAAAAGCTAGCGGATGTGAAGAATATCCTTATGTAAAGGCATCAACCGGTGGTGCCGTGGCATATGGAACAACAGCATGGTCTACAAATGGAATTATTCCGTATTTGAAGAGTACAAAAAGTATTTATGTTGCTCATAATGACCACTTTGAAGGAGACTTCAATGATGAGGTATTCAATATGATTGCAACAGATGCTAAAACCTGTACAGATTCCAATGGCGTTGTTCACTATGATAAAATTTGTGGAGGAACACCAAAAGCTAAATGTACGGAATCAGATGTTACAACCTTTAGCCATAACGGCTGTGTAAGCGGCACGTATACTGCCCATTTTGACGGCAAACAATATTATAACCCGTCAGGGTCTGAGTGGGGTACTTGCTCCAAAAACTGTTCAGCCGTATATGGTTCCGATTATTACAACACGTCTTCTGAATGTGGACAACAAACAGGGAAAACATGTATAAGTGATAACGAGCATTCGGGATGTTGGAGTTCTTGCGAATCTCATAAATATTACAGTTCGCAAAGCGAATGTGAAAACGGCAAGTCTGGTTCATGCATTGCGAAGGATGGCTGCTATGTCCGCAATACGTTCTTTATCAGAACCAAGCCGGGACAGACACAGACACAACATGGAAGACCTTGTTCTGCTTCTAGCGGACAATCTGAGACGGCATCATGGTGGAACTATATTTCTGACAACAATATGCAAATGCCGACAGATGTAAATGGTCTTACATCAAATGATATAGATAATACACGAGAGTTTACGCCGGGAACATATTATATTTGTACTCACGTTCAGGATGATTGTCCGGGAGGAAGAAACTGGGGTATCAAAGCAACTGAGATTATTGGATATGCTGTTGATTCTAATGGTGGACCTGTTTACGGATACACACCTGGAGGCTCGTATTGCTTCGGAGATTCTCCGTCAGGTATGTACTCAAGATGTGCTCAAACAGATAAAGTGGGAAATAATTGGTCCTGTCATCCATATAATTTGCAAGCGGGATTTATATATGAGGTAAATGCTTATCCTGACTGGTAGTGATAGAAAATTATATGTAAATATAAAAGGCGGTGGAATTATCCGCCTTTTTTATTTCGTTCAAACATCATTTTTGGGGGAATAATTCGGGTTGTCAGAAGATGACAGATAATAAACAATAAAAAGTTATTGCCGACGAAGTCAATCAGCAACCTTGATATTAAAACAAAATTTATAGTAAATTACTGGTGGATATCTATTACAGGTTACTTTGGTAACTTAATAGTAAAAATTGTTTGTTTACCAACTTTACTCTTCACTTTGATTGAACCACCGGCTTTTTCTACCAAACTGCGCACAATAGCAAGTCCTAAGCCAGAGCTCTTAGTCTGTCCGCTTCCGGAATAAAACGGTTCAAAAATACGCATGATTTTATCTTTTTCAATGCCTATACCGTTATCTTCAACATTTATGGCAATTTCGCGGCCACTTTTCTTTGCTGTAACTTGTAAAAGACCTCCATCCGGCATTGCTTTAACCGCATTTTGCAGCAAATTCAGTATAATCATCTTAAAATCGGCCTCATTTCCGCTAATTTTGAGTTGTGGAGCAATATCTGTTTTAATCTCTATGCCATGACGTTTGGCATCATAATCTATCATCATTACCATATCGCTGATAGCCGCGTTAACGTCTATATCACTGATTTCATTTTCCGAAAATTGTGCCAATCGTAACAAGCGTTCCGGTGTTTTTATAGCTTCCACCAGCTGACGCTGTGCCATCTTCAGATATTTTTTGGGAGAAGTGTCATCTGCATCATTTTTATATTCATTATCCAGCAGACCTTCCAAAATTAAGCGGATTGCACCTAGGTTATTTTTCATCTCATGCGCAATGGAGGTTGATAAAAAGCCCAGCGAAGATACCTTTTGCTGATGTGAGAAACGCACATCACCGCTTAAATCATGTAATGCCTCAACTATGTAGTCTTCAGAATTATTACCGATTTTTCTTAAATTGACGGCATTGACGTAAATAGGTTTTTTATCAATTTCATGAATAGTACGTAAAACTTCTTTTTTGTTCTTTGCCAAGTAGCGTAACGGACAGGTATATTGACTTTCCGAACAAATTTCATTTCCACTGTTGTAAGCAGCATAACACTTTTGCCCGATGCAAGATTGGTTGGTTCCTAAAAGTGCATAAAATGCTTTATTTGCCATTATTACATCGCCCTGACGGTTTATAACTCTTATGCCGTCAGGAATAGCATCAATCAATTGTTGTAAAAAGGCTTCTCTTTGTTGTAGTTCTTTAATGTTGTTTTCGGTTTTATCCAACATGTTGTTAAAAGTTCGTCCCAAAATATCAAATTCATCACGCAATAAATTGTGCTTGGATAAATCAATTCGCCGAGAATAATCACCTTGCGAAACTTTGTGACTGATGGCGGTTAAACTTTCAACCGGACGCACAATCCAATAGTCAAGTAAAGCAATAAGTAATAAAATTAATAAAATCACGGCGCATAAGCAGAGTAAAACAACTTTGGCTGCCGTTGCCAATGCTTCACTGTTATCGTTATAATTACGTCGTAATTCTGCATTAAGTCGCTGCTCATGCGATAATTGCTTTTGAGTATCGTCCAAATTATCTAAGTTTACCCGCGATGGAAATTGAGGGTAGATTTTGCCTAAGTTAGCCAACTCGTTCTGTAACATTACGTTTTCTTGCAATAATTGCACTACGTATTTGTTTCGCATATAGACCGATTGCTTGGTATCTTGTAATTGATGAAAATAAAAGTTCAAAAATAAGCCGACAAGAATACCGATAAGCAGCAAAAGCAAAAACGACAAACTGTAAACTATTTTTTTATTAACACTTATAAACATCCTATTTCTCCTTTGCTACTTAATATCACGCAGTTGCGGTTTATAATCCGTATTCCACAGACCGTAAAAAGAAAGAGTGTAATCGATTAATCCGGCAATATTTTGAAAATTGCTGTCTTTTATCATTTGCGCTGCCATATGCGGACTATAAGGCGGAAGTCCCAATTTACGCTGATTAAGACGAGTTCGGCGCACGTATTCATAATTAACGTGAGAATTGATTTTCAGGGCTCTTTCGGCAATAGCTTCATATAAATCCGCATATATTTTGTAGCGGTAATCTGCATTGGGATCGTCAAGGGGCTTCATCCCCTTATTTTCATACCAAATCTCACTCAAATAAAGGTTGTTTGCCTGACGAGCTATGCGTGAATTGCCCCAATCTGAATATATGCCTGCGGTAACCACCATAACAGTAGGCGGAACGGCATCGATTTTTTCCATTAGGCGATAGAGCAAATAATCTATGCGTTCAATATCGGTTTCCGGCGTGGCTACATCATATTTTTTCGCCAGTTCTTCCAACTTTTGGACTGCATTCATGCCCAAATTTTTGCCGTCTTTTCGCTCAATATACATATTTTCGACGATTTTTCGTTCTTGCAAAATATCTTCGTTTACCTTTAAAACCAACGGCAACATAATGCGAATAAATAGTTTGTGCTTTTCGTCATTATCTTCGATTTGTTCCCAATCGCTCGGTAAACGACTTAAAAAAATCCGCGGGAACTTGCTTTCAACTTGAGAATAGTCCGGATAATTATGTTGGTAAAATATATCTTCAACTTCTGCAGTGGTGGCACTTTTTACCCACAATGCATGATCTTTGTGCGATACAATAGGCGCGGCATATACTGAAAATGCCGTTATGATTACCAACAAAAATGAAATCAGAACTTTTTTCATTTACACTCACTCCTCCGCCATTTGCACTGTTTTCACCTGCGGCAAATATTTGTTGATAGTGCGGATAATTACGTTATTCAAAGTATTTTGTGCATACGGACATCCGGCACAATGACCGGTAAACCGAAGTAGTAAATTACCTTTTTCATACGAGATAATCTCAATATCGCCATTATCGCGATACAATGTCGGCCTTATCAAAGTATCGGCAATTGCTTCAATTACATCTGACAGATTATACGGCGTTATATTGCCAAAGTTGTATTGTTTATTTTCCGCTTCGTCATCAATTTCAGCCAAAACCAATGCCTGCAAATCATCAATATTTGCCTTTTGTTCATATTTAAGTGCCAAAATACCCTTACCGAATAAAATCCAAACTACCCCATCTATTGCCAAGATATTTTGCAATAATGGAAATGGGGTGGCTTGTCCTTGTTTTACATAAACGGTGCCAACTTCCTCATCTTGCGGAGGGATATGAAAAATCAAAATATTTTTTGCGGCGAAATGTTCAATGTTAATCAGCATTGTTTCCTCGTGCCAAGGCCCCACGAATCCGCTCAATCGCGGCGAGTGCACGTGCCAGATAAAAATTCTGAGCCATCAGATGGTTAGGCGACCACAGACCGTCAGGCGGGCTGTTGCGTACTACGTAAGGTCTGAATTGTGCCGCCTGACGCAATGAAGACTGCAAATAAGTCCAATCAGTATAAGCATCATGCGCCAAAATGATTTCTTTAAAATCAATTCCCATTGCTTTTGATATTTGCCATAGCGCGAAAGCGTAACCGCGATGATGATAAAAAATATTATCTGCTTTGTTATCCCAAAAGTCACTGCCATGCTCCTGCCAATGCTCTTCACTTTTACGTGCCAAGCGTGCCAATTTACGGCTCATTTGTTTCAACAAGTCTTGTAAGTGCTGTTTTTGGGGAGCGTAATTGCCTCGTTCATTAAATTTGGTAAGATATTTTGCGGCTTTACGATATTGTGTATTACTTGAAGGAGCTATGTTAAATGAGCCTTTTTTAGCCAACAACCATACATTCGGCGCATATTTCAGCAACTCGTGAGCTTGTTGCAAATCATTGCTCTGTGCTTCGCTGATATTTGAAATATTTTGCAGAACCGCAACTATATCACGAATGGCATTTTCTATGCCAATCTGGAAATTAGGCATATTATCAAGAACGTATGCCGGAAACAGCGGTGGCAGATTCGGTGTCCACATTTTAGTATCTACTTCGCGACGAAGCATGAAAGCCATAGAATTAGCGGTTTCCATTTTCTGTGATGCGGCAGTCGGCAGAACATATTCATTGCTTATGTCCATATCTTCGGTAAGTTGGCTACCCAGAAAGTAGTAAAAAAACAAAAAACCGAATATACCGAATAACACAGTTCGCCAAGAATGATAAATGCGGATGGTCCAGCTTTTTAACCAATTCGGTAAAATACATTTTTTGCGTAAAGATCTTAAAACACATATTAACTTTTCGTAATATTGTTTTATCTTTTTTTGCCAATTACTAATTTTAGCCATGCTTTCTCCGCAATAAATTCATAATATCGTTAAAATTAATCACTCTGCATATTTTAGCAAGAAGCAAGAAAATTGCAAGCGCAAACGCACCTATAACGCCCAAGCCCATAAGCAACCCTATTTTACCGTGAGAGAGCATCCATGAAAACATAGTGTTTTGTAATAACCAAACAGCAATGCCGGTGGCAATAGAAATGAAAATAATTTTTCCGGCTTGTTTGAGCAGGTTGCGGCTGAATTGCCAATAGCCGCGCTTCTTCAAGCCGTGTAAATATTGCGCAAAAGAAACAAAAGCCGCAATTGTGGTTGCCGCGGCGATTCCCACATGTCCAAACCATTGCATTAATATAACATTGCAAGTAAAGTTAGTAACAAAAACCACGGCACTGTATTTTACCGGTGTTACCGTATCTCCGCGGGCAAAAAAGTTCGGCATCAAAGACTTGGTGATCACATATAATGGTAAGCCGACAGAATAGGCAATAACGGCATAGGCGGTTTTGGTCGCGTCGGTTGCTAAAAATTTGCCGTGTTGAAACAGCAATGCTACAATCGGATGAGCCAAAACAATCAGTAATACTGCAGCCGGCACCGACAATAATAAGCCGTATTCTACCGCTTTATCCTGATTATATTTAGCTAAGGCATTGTCTCCGTTTTTTATAGCCTTTGACAGAATCGGTAAAAGAGCTACGCTGATTGCCGCACCAACTACACCTAACGGTAGTTGCTGTAAACGATTTGCGTAATATAGCCATGAAATTGCCCCTGTGCCTACTAATGAAACTAAAATGGTATCAACCGCCATATTGATTTGGTAAATACCGGCACCGACAACTCCCGGAGCAATACGCTTAAACAAAGTCTTTATTTCCGGATTGCGCATGATTTTTCCTATATGAATATAAGGGTGAATACGCACATCAATTCGGCGCAGAAAATACGCTAACCATAAAACCTCTAAAACACCGGCAACGGTTATACCTAAGGCTATACCATGGGCAGCAGTCGGCAAAAACGGCACAAAAACAAAAGCGGCAAAAATCATCGTTAAGTTAAGAATAATCGGTGCAGTCGCCGGTGCTGCGAATTTTTCAAACGAGTTTAAAATTCCTCCCTGAAAAGAAACAATGGCAACCAGCAGCAAAAATGGAAAAGTAATGCGGCATAATTGCGTTGCCAACTCTATTTTACCGGCATCATCGTGAAATCCCGGAGCTAACACCGTGACAACATACGGCATCAGCAGTTCAAACAAAATTACAAACAAACCGACGATTAGCGTTAAAACCGCCATTGCTTGTGCTGCAAAAAATATGGATTTTTTTTTGCCGTCGCTTACCAATTTTTGCGAAAATAAAGGTACAAATGCGCTGGTGAAGGCACCTTCGGCAAACAAACTGCGAAAAAGGTTAGGCAGCTTAAACGCCACAACAAAAGCGTCGGCCATTGCACCGGCACCTAAAAAATTAGCAAGTACCATATCGCGCAAAAATCCGGTAATACGACTGATGAATGTTAGTCCCCCGAATGTGGCGACCGATTTAAATAACGACATATTAAAAGTCCTTTCTTTGCCGTTTGAGTTATGCACAAGCTGATGATTTCAAAATAATATTCCTATTTTTACTTCTACGGAAGCCTATATGGCTGAATCTGACTATCTCTCTATATAAAGAGCATTTGCATATCATCCATGCACCTTGAGATTCCGGCTTTTGTTTGTTTTTCGCATGAATACGAGAATGACAAAAAGAAGGCCTCATATAACCAGAAAATGACAATAGAAATATTATTATCCAAAATTATCAGCATATTCACAATTTTTTATTATACTAAGTCTAAAATTGACAACTGTATAATAAAAACATTGAATTTCTCACAAAAATTATTATTTTTTTCAAAAATTATACTTGACAAAATAAATTATTCGTGTTAATGTTAGACAAAAGAAATGACATTTAAGGAGATTTAAAATGGAAAAAGAGTTTGAATACAGCGAAGAAGGAAAGCAATATATTAAAGAAGGTAATGAAGTTGCCGCAACTGTAGTCAAAATGCGCCATCGTAAACATTCTGGAACTGTTAGTTATAATCCCGAAACAGGTATTTCTGAATGGAGTAGTAATGACTGCGTTTCATGCAAAGTAAAGCCTTTACATAAGGCTAAGGACTTGATGGCTGGATATACCGTTATTACGATGAACGAAACAAAGAATAACGAAACCGGTGTGGATATGGGCAAATTTACCAAAGAAGATGAAGAAATTTTCTTTTCTCAAGCTGAAAAAGCTAAAGCCTATAAAGAATTAAAGGAGTTTGATAAATTACACGGAGTTAATGCTAATTCTAAAGTTTACAAAATGCAAAAAACTAAAGATGCAGAAGTTCATAGAGCATAAATAAAAGTTTTAAGAAAGACACCTCCTGACGCTCACTGAATCTCCTCGGTGAGCGTTTTTTGTTAATTTAGCGATAACTCATTTTTTACAGTTCGACATTACTTTATGTCATGCTGAGCGAACTTGTTCACGTGAGGATCTTTGGACGCTAGTCCGATATTGCCGCACTCCGTGCGGAGATTCTTAACTTACTTTGCTCCTCAGAATGACATTTACTCTGTCATTGCATTAGTGAGAAAAAGAGTAAAGTCCGCTAATAAAATAATTGTAGACAAAAAGGAAAAAACATGCTATATTGTCAACAACTATAGATGAATCATTGAAAGATGAGAGGATTTTAGTATGGCTGATAATGCGGAAAATTTGACACAAGAGCAGATTAATCAATATACATCAGTTATTAAAGACATCAAAAAGACCAGTCTTGCAACTGAATTTTATAATGCCGATATAAAACAATGGAGAGAAGCCGTAAAAAGAGATGATGGCAGAGATAACGATTATGAAAATGCACGAAAAGAATATGAACACCTTAGAGATGAACTAAAAAAAGAACTTCTTGATAAGGTTAAAGATATCCCTGGTGCATGTCAATTTATTGAAAGTGGCGGCATCCAAATACCGGAGATGTATGACTATGTTGAAAAATCTTTAATAGACAGTTTAAGTCGTTTTAATAGCGATTTTGTTGACGGGTATAAAGTAAATTATCAATATAGAAAAACAAATCGCGATGAAACGGGAAGAAAAAATACCGGAACTTCTAATCCTGATGTTACGACAGATTTAGAGCAATACGGTAAAGATTTTGAAGCAATGTATGCCTTGCTGGAGAAAGAAAATCCGACTGACGAAGATGTAAAAGCATTATTGAGCAACAGGGCTTATCAAAACAGACATTCTGATGCTGTAGGAATTATAGATTTTGATACTGCTTGGACGTATAATGAAAAAACATTATCTTTGGAAGATGAAAAGAAAGACGAAGATATAACTTTTGATGACTTTAAAGAAATAAAAGAGCAAATAGATAAAAAAATTGCTGAACGTTTGGGTGCCCCAAAATTGCAGGGAATATACGATGAAGATGGAAATTTTGTAACATATAAAGAGCAATCATATAACCATTACAAAGATTTTTTAGAAAAACATTGGGGAAATGGAATTCCTGATGTTGCGATGGAAGAAATTATTTCCGTATTCGGTAAGCAGTTTGGTCAACAAGCCGGATTACTTCATAAATATGAAGCGCGACAGATTACAAAAATGGCTCAAAATCTAAAAGATATGGAAGCTAATGAAACTCTGAAACATTTTCTTAATGACAACAATACACCTGATGGCGAAACGGCGGTGACGTATTTAACGCGGCATATTTTGGCAGCGCAAAGTAAGCTCGACCGTGATCAGTGGCGCAGAGACAAGGGAGAAACTCCGAATTTGTCCGATGAAGATCGCAAACAAATGGAAGAGGGGATGATTGCGGCAAAAGAATCCTTAAAAACATTACTTACCTTGAAAGATGAAAATGGCAACTATTACGTTGATTTAACAAAGACAAACTCTCAGGGCATGACAGCACAAGAAATGATGGCTCGCTATGATGCTGCTGTGAGTAAATTTAATGAGAAAAACGGAGCAAGTCTCGAGGCGGCATCGCGGTCAATCGGCGAATTGTTCAATACTCAGCAACCTCCGCACGATAATGAACGGGAGACTAATGTCGGCAATACTGAAAATACACCGCCGCAAGCCACAAATCCGCCTCAAAAGGTGGTAGATCTTGTACCGCATGAGGATAAAAAAGATAAAGATAGAGGTAAACGCGGCGACTGGAAAAACGCCTTTGGTAAAATCAGTAAAAAACCGGTATGCGACTTTTTCTACGAAGATGTATTTATGGCCGGTCTTGAATGGTTGACCGATAAATTACTCGGCTGGCTTAACAATGCCGCCAAAAACTATGCCGAGAGGATGAAGCGTAGTGCCAATAATTTGGATCAAGTTGCTAAGAAAAGGGCGGAAGGTGATAGATTCCGTGAGGTAATAGAACACTTGCGTGACAATCAGAACAATATTGATGCTGTGGCACGGCAATTTGTCGGTACTCGCGATGCTCGTAGAACCTACATGGAAGGGGTTAACAATGCAATAATAAACAATATCATAAAACCAACTCCGGGAACACCGGAAAATTGGCAGCCTCTGGATATTAACAATCCGGCAGACAGAACGATGATTGATCGGATGAAAAAATTGTACGCAGAAAATCCGACAGAGTTTGCAAAGCATATTAACAAGCTGAATAATCCTGATCAGTTGGATAAAGTCTTGGATTATCAGGAAAAAGAACGTGAGTGCGCTTACATTATGGCATTAGTGGATTTGAAAAAAGAATGCCTGTCTACCAATAATCCGGAAATTGCTAATTTGGAAGAAGAAAAAAATAAGCAGAAATTTGAAAAGAAAGTTTTGCATTATATGGAAGTTTTGAATACCGGTTTGGCTGGAGCTAAAATCTTAGAAGAACGAGGGATTGATGAAAATGCCGGACGGAACTTTATAGAAAACATGATGGAAAAGGCAATGAAAGCCAATGAGGATTTGGATAAGGATATTGCCGCCGGTCACTTTATGGCAGACACAACAAAAAGCTTAAAAGACCGTCAATTAACCTTTGGACAACAGTCTTATGAAGATTTTGTAAAGTTGGCAAATGATACATTAGATAGTGCTTCGGTCTTTCAGTTTGAACAAGAAATATCAAACAAGAAAAATCCGGATAAAACGAAGATGAAGAAAGTAGATTTACGCGAAGGTGCAAGACAGCAAATAGAGGAAATTACTAATTCTTCGTTAGATAATAATTTGAACGCAACACGGGCTGATTATGCCGGTATTATGGGACAATTGGATGAAAACCGAAACAGAGATAAAAATGTGAAGGCTTTTATTAATAAACTTTTGGGTAAAGATAACGGTAAGAGCAACGCTTATTATCAGTCGATGACAAAACCGAATGAAGGGCGGTCGTAAAAATGATAAAAAAACTGTTTCATCTTGTTTTTGCGATTGTGTTTTGCGCGTTGTTCACGGCCGTAGTTGTTGCGGTGGCATATATAGCATATCTGTATTTTTATCGCATTGATATTCTTAACCCTAATACATACCAAAACATTGCGGACTATTGGAACAGTGGAGCAATTCTAACCGGAAATGATTTACTGATGCTTTTGGGAATTTTCTTAATTATACCGGTTAATTTATTGGGATGGTGGTTAATTTACCGTTGTAAATACGCTGATTTGATACTCAAACCGTTGGCATGGTTCAGTAACATTGGAGCAAAAGACTATCAAGCACCTGATGTTAATATCAAAAACCTAAAAGTTGAAGAAAAAAAGACCATAGAACAACTGGTTAATGAGCGTCTTGAACAGGAAAAGAAAAAAAGACCAACCGTTGAACCGGGGCAATTTCGCCAAGATATTATTGAACGTATTGAAAAAAATCGTAAGTGATTGTGAACGATTATTCTTATTCTGGCATTATCGATTTTTTCGATTTGTAGCGAAAGGAGGAATATTTGTTTTTGCTATTCGTGCTGAGAAGGAGGTCTAGCCGGTCGAGCAATATTAAACGTTTGAAGTGCTTTTTTCTTTGTGCGATTTTTGCAAAGACGTTTTTTGCCACAATTCATCCCTTTATTAAAAAAGTGCAAAAATGTTAAAAAGTAATCACTTTTTTAATAAATGGCTGTTAGTATTAACACAACTTAGTGTGTAAAAGGAGCAACGATTGAAGTCGTTATTGGTGTTGTTAAGGATAATCATTGTCGGCATTCTGTGGGGAATAGTCTTTACGGAAGGTATTCGTGTGATTATGCTCTGCAACTGGCATTTTGATATTTTTTGGCCGGATCACTGGCGCCAAGCTAAAGAGCTGTGGCAAGCCGGTTGGGTAGTGCGTGCCCCGAAAGAATGGGCGTTTGTCATTATTTTGGTGACATTTTTTCCAATGCTGATTACCGGTTGGTGGACTTTGTGTTTGGTAGAATGGGAAAAGATTATCGGTAAAATTCTGATGTTGCCTGTTATGCTGTATCGTCGCTTTATCAAAACACCGCTCAATGTAATGACTACCAATAACAAGTACGGTGTGGTTAAGCGCAAATCTTATAAGCAGATTCGTCCGGCTGGTATTGTCGGTAGTATTCGTTCGCCGATTTCCGATTACAGCGATAACAAACCGGCAACACCGGCATATTCAGCAACACCGGCATATTCTGCCGCAACAACTTCAAGTACACCTAAACCGGCGACAAAAACCGATGTTTCCGCAACAATCGATCATGCATTGTTTAAGTTTGACGATGATGATGACGATGATTTTGATTTGGATATCGATTCGTTTGAAAAAACAGATGTTACCAAAGCACGTCAGCCGGCAGAAAGAACAAAAGATACACGCCGTTCTTCGCGTCGACAAAATTATGATGATGATTTTGAGGATGAAGATTATACTCCTCCGGCGCGCGAACGCCGCTCGAACCATCGTGGAGAAGAAGGCGATAACCGTCATAACCGCGATTATGAGAGAGATAATCGTCGTTCGAGTCGCAATGAACGTCCGGAGCGTAGCGAGCGTTCTAAGCGCAACAGTGATGAACAGCAAACTTCTAAGACCGATACACAACAAAACAAAGGACCGGTTTTTGACGTTTTGTTACAGAAAGGTTATGACGTTATTGATAGCATTT
>CADBMG010000010.1 GCA_902795745.1 uncultured Pseudomonadota bacterium | reverse complement strand
GAAGCGGATTTCCGTTATAATCAAACAGCGGCTCTCCGTTAATATAAATTTGCTTAATACTGCCACGATTATCAATCAAGCGCATACAATCCAGCTCAACATTCTGCGAACATTGCAAAAAGCGGGTATTACCGGAATATTGAGTATAACGGCTACGTACGGCATTATTAAAAACGGCTTTTAACTCTATCGGGTTCAGCTCAACCGTTTGCAATGGTGCCTCCGAAGAAAAAGCTCTTTCAATATTATAATATGTCAATATTTTGCCTGCCTCATATCTCAGTGCATGACAAATAAAACCTGTTGAAATGAAACCTATGTCGGCATCTGCTGCCGCCCGCATTTTATCAGTTAAAAACGTACCTATCGGCGATGGATTGGAATAATCACGCTCCAAATTGAGTACACTGCGAGCCACCGGTATATTCAAACCTACATCAGATTCATAAATATCAAGAGCAGTTGCAAAGTCAGAATCAATCGGACATACTTTACAGCTGATTTCTTCTGTAAATTCCAGTTTCTTTTCCGTATGGTCAAATTGCAGAGCAAATTGGAGCATATTACGTGTATATGCTTGCGGATAATAAATATGTTTTTCCGGAATTGGCTCTATAACAGAGTGTTCATGACCTCCGATAATTAAGTCTGCATCAATACCGATGTTTTTTGCAGTATTATATAACTCCAAAGTACTTGGAATCAGTGCATGATTGAGTACAATTAAGGCATCAGGTCCGATGTTGCGAATCTGTAAACTCAAATCAATAAAAGCTTGCGATATGTCTTTCAGATGCAAACCATATTTTTGTAAACGAATCTGATTAATGCAAAATGCCAATACCATTATTTTTTTACCGTCTATTTCCAAAACAGTGTAAGGCTCAACCCATTCCGGACATTTACCGGTTCTGTCATCAATCAAATTAGCGCATAAAACATGAATATCCGCCTGCTTAAAAGTACAAATTGAACGTTTTAAAAATTTCAAATCATCTGAATTAAAGCCAAAATCATTATTTCCCAAAGCCAGAACAATTTTTGCCTGCGGTAAATGTGAGCGCAAACGCAAATAACTGTCGACACACAATTGCCGATCATAAATTCCCTTAAATAAGTCTCCGCAATCACAAACCAGTGTATTTTGTCCCTTTGCGGGTGCACGTTTTACTATTTCGCTGAATAGGCAACATAACTTACGAGCTTCTTGATGACAGTCCGTAAGCGCGAAAATATTAATTTTTTCAGCGGTTTTATTCATTTAATTTTTTCCTCAGGTTTTGTAACATAGCGCAAATTTTTATTTTCGCAATAAAAATTGTTGTATTTTTACTCAAAACCTTTAATATGGCAAAAAAGCAGCATATATATATGCATACCGTTTTAACTTATTTTAGGGAGAAAAAAATGACACAGCCGTTAACAGATAGCCAATTTTCTGAAAATGTTCTTAATTCTAAGGGTTTGGTTTTAGTGGATTTTTGGGCGGAATGGTGCGGTCCGTGCCGTCAGTTGGGTCCGATTTTGGAATCTATTGACAGCCAATTGAGTGATGTTAAAGTCTATAAGATGAATGTTGATGATTCGCCGCAAGTTGCCGGACAATTTGGTATTCGCAGTATTCCGACACTGTTTTTGTTTAAGGATGGTAAACAAATTGATACCAAGGTTGGCTTGAATACCGAATCGACTTTGATTGAATGGATTAAATCTCACAAGTAAATTTAAGTTGCATTACCTGAAAATCCGCAAAGATTGATTCTGCGCGGATTTTTTGTTGGTTTAACGAAAACGATACGCCACCGCTTGTAAAAAAGGTAAAGCTGACTGTGGAAAAATAAAATCTTGCGGATAAACATGCTCAACCAGCAAATCGTTATCGCTGATGATTTCGACCGCTTGCGGATAAAAATGACGACAGAAAGCGTAACTTGCCGCAGCAATATTTGCCGTATCATAACCTATCATCCTCAACAACTTTTCCACATCAGTTTCTTTTATCTTATCGGCATCAGCTAAATCGTACCATAAACCAGTACCTTTTGTTGCTAACCATTGCCATGGAAATGCAAGTCCGGGATCAGGCTTTCTGGTTGGAGCAATATCGGAATGAGCTACAATATTTTGTGGAGAGATAGCAGGATAACGATTAATAATATCCAAGCAAAGTGCTGATAAAGCGTGTATTTGTTGCTTGGTATATGTCGTTTGTCCCATAGATGGCGAACTTAGCTCAATACCGATTGAGCGATGATTTAAATTTTCTTTACCTCGCCACATACTAATTCCGGCATGCCACGCACGCTTTTCTTCCGGTACCAGTTGAAAAACATCTCCGTTCTCATCAATAACATAATGCGCACTCAATTTTTTTTCGGATAATATTGCAATCATATCTTTCGCACTGTGCGCACTGCAATGAAACACCAGCGAATCAATCTCCTGAGGTCGTTCATCCCAAAACGGCAGCGGGTTCTGTACAATTTTTGTTTTAGGAAAATTCAATTTTTATTCTTCCTGAGATTTATCTTCACATTTCAAACAAGGTGTTCCGCAATCAGTAGTAGTAATCTCAACTTCTATTTGGGTATCTTCATCACAATTTACCGTTTTCTCTCCCTCGGAGCAACGATCATCGCAGCACTCGACACACCAATTGCCGGCAGCGGTTTGCCACTGGTTGCCCACCGGTGCTTCATAACTCTTACATTCTGCCTTTGTAGTAGCGCCAAAGCGAGGACGCACAACGTTATTAGAATTTGACAGTCCGCCTAATGGAGCATTACACTTGTTATCATAGCAGGCATAACAAGGTTTGCTCTCTCCCGTTTCATCTCCGGTACAAAAATACATCTCAACTGAAATATATTCATTTTCTTCTCCCCCGCAGTCGGGATTATTTGTCGGTTGACCTCTGTAGTCGCGAGCCCAACTTTTACATTGACTTATCGGCTCACAGCGCCCACATTCATCATAACCGGACATACCTGATATTTTCAATTCATATCCGCATATACAGGACTTAACAGTGTTATAATAGCCATCAGGGCATTGTTTTTCTACACATTTGTAATACTGTTTTCCTCTTGATTCACAAGCCGGAGAGCAATTCCAACCATCACCTTGTTTCGGGTATGCATCATATCCTCGGCAACTTTTATCAGCTCGCGGAGCAAAAGTTGCACCATCATTGGTTGCTTGGCAACCGCCTGATGGGGCAAAACAAATATCAGCATAAGCATTCACTGCCATAAAAAGGCTCAAAAATATTCCCACTAAACCTATTTTTCTTATACAGTTTAACATTAATTCCTCCAAACAAACCTAGTTTCATAGTAACATCATTTTCTTAAATGTCTACAAACTTTTTTTCATTTGGAAAAACAATTTGAGTAGTACTGAATAAAATAAATGGCTTGTAATCATCAATTTTTTTGCATTTATGTTGCACTTTTGTAAAAAATATTAAAAAAGTTCTTGCATTTTATTTTTTTTGTGTTATTAAGTAGCTTGTTCGTAATGATGCGAGTATAGCTCAGGGGTAGAGCGCAACCTTGCCAAGGTTGATGTCGTGGGTTCAAATCCCATTGCTCGCTCCAATAACAAATGACCGTCCGATAGGGCGGTTTTTTTATTACATGCAATACAAAAAATCTTGAAATTATTTAACCCCATACATGATGTTTTTCGGCATATAATCTTGCGTTTATAATAACTAAACACTAAGTATAGAGTATATAAAGCCCCACGGAGTAGAAAATGAAAAAAACAACAAAAATGATAAAAATGGCAATCTGTTACGATTTTGACGGGACTTTATCCCCTCAATATATGCAAAATGTATCTTTTTTGCCTGCTCTTGGATATGGTGAATCTAAAGAATTTTGGGACGAAGTAAAAGAATGCGCAAAGAAGCAGAATATGGATGAAACTTTGGCATATATGAATTTAATGATAGATAAAGCGAAAAAAAAAAATATTGCTCTAACTCCGAGATTTTTAATGCAATGCGGAAAAAATATTCAATTCTTTCCGGGTGTGCTCAATTGGTTTGAGCGTATTAACGATTATGCTAAATCAAAGGGAATTGTTTTAGAGCACTACATTATTACCTCAGGAAATGAGGAGATTATTCGCGGTACCAAAATTAAAAAATTTTTCAAATATATTTTTGCCTGCAAATTTGCATATAAATTTGTTAAATCAGAACTAATTGCCGAAAAACCTGCTGCTGCAGTTAATTATACGAATAAAACTCAACATTTGTTCCGTATTAATAAAGGGATATTTAATTATTGGCAAAATGAAGAGGTTAATCGTTATATGCCTGAAGAACAAAAATATTTGGATTTTAAGAATATGATTTATATCGGTGACGGCGAAACTGATGTTCCTTGTATGAAAATGGTAATATATCAGGGAGGACATGCCATCGCTGTTTATAACCCGCAGTTAAAAACACAAAAAGCAAAGCGAAATGAAAACGGTAAAATTATACAAACAAAAAAGAAATCATCGTACGAAGTTGCAAAAGATTTATTGGCTCACAAACGAGTTAACTTTATTGCACCCACAGATTATTCCGAAAACTCAAAATTAGATCAAATCGTTAAAAATATAATTGATAGAATCTACTTGAAAAATGTATCATAATTGAGCATATCCAAGGTAGTTTCCCGACCGTAGAATTATGCCGTCAGAAGTGATTGTATTATTAGTTGTCGACTTTATTCACTTTTGTTTTTTTGCTTTTTTTGCCTCAATTCAAAATTGGCAAATTTAATGGTTTCAAAATAGGGAAGCATCACTAAAACAGCAATTAGTAAAATTATATATAGACGATATCCCGTTAATTCCACAATATTAAAAATATCCAACAATAAAACAACCACGGAGGATATAATAAGAATAGTACTTCCCAATCTCAAATTGCCAACTGCTTTACTTTTGTTGGCGGTCAGCATATTTTCACTTGCGGACTTTCCTTTTTGTACCAAATTATTATAATCAAATGCCGATGCATGCAGAGGCTTATTCGTTTCAGGATCAACTACTTCAAAAAAAGGAGGCTCACTGCTGGAAAACAGTAAATAACCGATTACATCTGGATTATTTTGTGACGCTTCTTTGATAAACGCTTTTAATTGCTGCTTTCCAAGCTTCATACTCTCAGTATTTTTTTTCATCAGATATGAGAAAACTTGCAAAGGAACATGTGTTTCCGGATTAGTAATTACTAAATCTGCTCGATATTTCCCCAATTTATAATTCATCAATAAGCAATCTTGCGGATAACCTTTCTCCGTCAGATAGTTTAATAAATTTTGCAATATATCTTCTTCAACTATTTTAGGCATTTTGACCTCCGCCAAATAAATAATCATCTTTTAAAATTAATAAAGATGTTAATATACATTTGCATTGTGTTTTTGTATTGTTGCAAACACAAAAACCATCAGCTTATGCTGGTGGTCTTTATGAACTCAAGCAATTGAAATTTAACTATTATGCTTGCTCTTTTGTTTTGCAAAAATTGCGTAAATAAAAATATTCGGCAATACTGATTGCGCCATAAGCTGCCAGATATAAACCGACCATAATCACCAAAGCCATTTCGCCGAATGCCTGATTACCCAAAATCAGGTAGGCGATTATAACTCCCAGAATACCGCTGAACAAATTCCATCCCCACGGTAGATCAAGTTTATAACTTTCGTAACTGCCGTAAAGTTGCATAATACCCGTTGCCAAAAACCACAAGGCAAAAAATACCGGTAATGTTTGCACCGTCAAGCCTAAATTGGTCAGAAAAATCAAACCGATAAATATATCCAAAAGGCCTATAACCATATACCATGGTGATGAAGCCGAGAACGACGATGCTACATATCCGCAACCCAATAAGAACAATACCGCGCCAACATAAATTGCAATAGCATAAAGTGAAGACAACGGATTTACCCATACCAAAACACCTAAAATCAGCATAATTACACCGGCAATTAAATGCCAAATACTACATTTGTTTGTAAGCATATTTCTCTCCTTTAAATTACATAAATACGCTAGAATATGTATGCTTAAACGATAAAATTGCAAGTTGCGGGATAAATTAATTTGTTAACAAAAAAAGTCCCGACAAAATGCCGGAACTTTTTTTGCTACAATCAATCTCGAATTAAAGACCGAGTAACGGCGACCATGCCGGATCGGAAGCATCTGCCGGCGTAACAATTCGGCGTTCGTTGTAACCGGTCATATCAATAGTGTATAAACGAACCGGTGATCCCCTATCTTGACGGAAGAACATCAAAACACGACCGTTTGGCGACCATGTCGGTCCTTCTACCAAAAATCCGTCTGCTAAAATACGTTCACCCGTACCATCAGGAGCCATAACTCCGATATAAAATGCACCGTTGGCCATTTTAGTAAAGGCGATATAATCACCGCGCGGCGACCAAACAGGTGTAGCATAGCGACCTTTTCCGAAGCTGATACGCTCAACATTACCGCCATCGGCATCCATAACATAAAGTTGTTGATTGCCGCCGCGATCGGAATTGAACACAATTTTTGAACCATCAGGAGAATAACTCGGCGATGTGGAAATGGAACCTTTCTCGTGCGTCAATTGTTTAATACTGCGTGAACCTAAATTCATTTCATAAATATTGGTTGCACCGTTGTTAGCATAACTCATCAAAACTTTGTTGCCGTCAGGAGAGAAAACCGGAGCGAAAGTCATACCTGGGAAATTGCCCAAAATCTGACGACTGCGAGTATTCAAATCCATCATATAAACGCGAGGATTTTGACCGGCATATTCCAAATAAGTAATGCGCTGCATATTCGGTGAAAAACGAGGTGTCAGTACCAAATTACGACCATCCGTTAAAAATTGATGATTTTCTCCGTCTTGGTCCATAATCGCCAAACGTTTAATACGCCTTGTGGCCATACCGCTTTCTGAAACATAAACAACACGCGTATTGAAGTATCCTTTATCTCCCGTCAAACGTTCATAAATAGCATCAGCAACAACATGGGCAAGTCTGCGCCAATTTTCTTTGGTTGAAGTAAAAGTCTTACCTGTCAACTCCTGCTCGGTTATAACGTCCCATAAGCGAAAATCAACGCGAATTTTTTCACCCGGTAATTCTTGAATGCGACTTTGCACCATAGCCTGTGCTTTAATTGCCTGCCAATCAACAAAACTCGGACGATAATCAAGCGATGGCAATTTTTCTATGTAACTACGCTCCGGTATTACCTCAAACAAACCGCTACGTTCCAAATCGGCAACGACAACGTCGCGAATTTTGCTGCCATAATCACGACCGACAATTTTTGTGAATATATTAGAATTAGAGCCAAGCATTTCAGGAATGGCTATTTTCATTGCTTTGCGCTGAGCACCGCTAACATTAATTTCCACCTCGGCATTAGCCGGCATGGCAAAAACCAACATTAACAATGCGGTTAAAATATATCTTATTTTCATACTGATGCATCCTGTTAAAAAATTGTATTTGTTGTAAAAATATACCGAAAATCATAAATAGTAAAGTAAAAATAATGATTATAGACAAGCTATAAATTATTTGACTTTTTACGGAAAAAAGTTTAAAAAACAGTATAAAATTGAGGAAAATATGGAATTATCCGAGCTAAAAAAAATATTACCGCCTTACAAGGCTTTAATGGGAGTTGATTACGGTAGCAAAAGGATGGGAATTGCCGTTTCCGACTTATTACGGGGTATTGCCTCGTCGCACAAAATTATCTATCGCACTAACTGGAACAAAGATGTGGCAGAGATAAAAAAAATTGCAAAAGAAAAAGAAATTTGCGGCATCGTTTACGGACTGCCTTTGCAAATGAACGGACAAGAAGGAGAAACCGCCCAGCAAGTACGCACATTTGCTGAGAAACTTGCGCGAGAACTTCCTTTACCCTATGTTTTTTGGGATGAGCGTCTTTCATCTTCGGCGGTTGAAAATTTTTTAATCAAAGAAGTCGATTTATCTCGGCAAAAGCGGCAAAAAGTTCTGGACTCTTCTGCAGCAGCCTATATTTTGCAAGGCGCACTTGATGCTT
>CADBMG010000009.1 GCA_902795745.1 uncultured Pseudomonadota bacterium | reverse complement strand
TATGCCTAAGCAACAAAATCCGGTAAGACAAGTTATTGGTACAGTTACGGATATGGCACGCAATTATATTGATATGAGGCTTGATAACACGGTCGGTAATGATGATTATTTTCATTGTAAAGCCAACTATGAAGCGGCTGACAGGGGAAACATAGGTCGTTCTATCGCACAGTGGTTAGGAAATAAAAAAGAAGATTTTGATTACTATAAAAATCAAATCAGAGGTTTTTCTCCGAGGGAAGCTTCTATTGATAGAATTCATGACAGAAAAGTGAATCAAATTGGTAGACAACGAGCACAAAGTAATTTATATTCTAACTTTAGAAATGCATGTGAATCATTTAGAGTTAGAGGTATAAATGAAAAATATTAAGTTTCTTTTGTTTTTGATAATCACTGTTATAGGTATTACCGTGTTTGGCATACTATGTTTTGTGTGGTTTGATGATCAAATGTATTGCTTAGATATGGGTAAAATTTATGATCCTGTTCAAAAAATATGCAGAGATGACTGCTTAACATGGGATAAAAAATATGGATGCATTCCGATAACGGAAGAAAATATTGAAAAAAAACAAAAGAATTTACTGTAGAAAAAAGTTGCCTATCAACCTCATTTGATAGGCAACTTTTTCTTTGATGGTGGAGATAAGGAGGATCGAACTCCTGACCTACAGATTGCGAACCTGTCGCTCTCCCAGCTGAGCTATACCCCCATTGGTATTAATTGACACTCATATAACAAATTTGTTTCTAAAAATCAAGTAAAAAATAATTGTTACGAAAATGAAGTATTTTATATTTTCTTAACAAAAATAAGTTATTATAACAACATCGTATTGTAAATGGAGGTGAAAATGAATAAAATATGGATTATAACTTTAGTCTCAGCATTAGGTATTCAGTCGGCAGCGGCTCAAACGACAAATAATATTCTCGTGACAAAGGATAAAAATGTATCTGTTGTTCAAGAAATAAATCCTAGCGCGCAAGTTTATAAAGGATCGTTTGCCGAACGAAAAGCCGCTTTTAGAAAAAGTATAGAAGAACGTAAATTACAGATTAATGAACGTAAAAAGCAGGTGGAGGAAGAAGAAAAAAAACGTGAAGAACTTTTGAGTCGTTTAGCTACAGAAAAAGCTGCTGATGGAAAATCATCAAATAAAAATGCTTTAGATGAGGAATATTTTGATAAAGTTCAAGTTCGTCCGATGATAAAAAAATCCAAAAGTGAATTTGCTCCTAATGAAGAAAAAACAGAAAAAACAGATGAAGTAACATATCCATCAATTGAAGTAAATAGTACAGATGATTTATTAAAAGAAATAGAGACTTTACGCCAAAACGTTGAACGCCTAAATAAAAGTGGAGATGAATTGGTAAAAGAAAATACAAAATAATATTAACTTCGAAAGTTTTTGACCGATGCAGTTATCGTATAGGCATCGGTTTTTTTATGTTATTTTTCCACTTCTTGCATTCAAAAGTTTAGTTTCCTATATATTCAGTATAAGGAGAAAAGAAATGAATTTGGAAAAATATACAGATCGTAGTCGGGGATTTTTGCAAAATGCCGAAAAGTTGGCATCGCGTAATAATAACCAATATTTGGTACCGGCGCATTTACTCAAAGTTTTGTTGGAAGATCCGGAAGGTTTAGCTTCTAATTTGTTGTCGCAAACGGGAGTAGATGTAGAAAATATTCGCTCAATGGTTGATGCGGATGTGGCAAAATTGCCGAGCGTTAATGGGCAAGGCGTACAGTTGACACTGTCACAGGATTTAGTCAAAGTACTTGATACTGCTGAACAAATGGCTGCAAAGGCTAAGGATGCATTTGTGACGGTTGAGCGTTTATTGCAAGCACTTATTTTGCATAAAAGTTACGGTGTTGACAGTGCCAAACTTAATGCGGTAATCAATAAAATGCGGCAAGGAAGAACTGCTGATTCTGCTTCGGCAGAAGATAACTTTGAGGCATTGAAGCGTTATGCCATAGACTATACCGAGCGTGCGGCACAAGGTAAACTCGATCCGATAGTAGGGCGTGATGAAGAAATTAGAAGAACCATACAGGTATTGTCACGGCGTACCAAAAATAATCCGATTTTAATCGGTGAACCGGGAGTTGGTAAAACGGCTATTGTAGAAGGTTTGGCACAACGTATTATTAATGGCGATGTTCCCAGCACATTATCGCATAAACGATTGATGGCACTTGATATGGGAGCTTTGATTGCCGGAGCTAAATATCGCGGCGAATTTGAGGAGCGTTTGAAAGCGGTATTGCAAGAAGTGCAAACTGCTGACGGTCAGGTTATTTTATTTATTGATGAAATGCATACTGTAGTCGGGGCAGGGGCTTCGGAGGGTTCAATGGATGCCTCTAATCTGCTTAAACCGGCACTGGCGCGCGGTGAGTTACATTGCATAGGTGCCACAACATTAAAGGAATATCAAAAATATATTGAAAAAGATGCTGCATTTGCTCGTCGTTTTCAGCCTGTTTATGTTGGAGAAACGGATATTGCCGGCACGGTTTCAATTTTGCGAGGCATAAAGGAAAAATATGAATTACATCATGGTGTGCATATTTCCGATGCGGCATTGGTAGCTGCTGCAACAATGTCTGATCGTTATATTACCGATCGTTTTTTGCCGGATAAGGCTATCGATTTGGTTGATGAAGCTGCCAGCAAGCTGAAAATGGCAATAGATTCCAAACCTGAGCATTTGGATGAAATTGACCGTAAATTGTTGCAGTATAAAATTGAGCGTGAAGCTTTGCGTAAAGAAACCGATGATGCTTCTAAGGAACGATTGAATAAGCTCGAAACTGATATTACCGAACTTGAAAAACAATCGGCAGAAGAAACTGAAAAATGGAATGCTCATAAAAGCAATATTTTGGAGGCTAATAAATTGCGCGAGCGCATAGATCAAGCACGTATTGAAGCAGAAAAGGCTTTGCGTAACGGTCTTTATGAGCAAGCGGGAGAATTGCAGTATAAAGAAATTCCTGATTTAGAAGCAAAATTAAAGGCTTTGCAAGCACAAAACCAAAGTCAAACCACAGTCGAAACCGTAACTCCGGATATGATTGCCTCGGTAGTTTCCAAATGGACAGGAATTCCGGTGGATAAATTGGTTGGCGGTGAGAGGGAAAAGTTATTGCATTTGGAGGAAAATTTGGCCAAACGTGTTGTCGGACAAAGTGAAGCCATTAAGTCAGTTTCCAATGCTGTGCGCCGTTCTCGTTCCGGCTTGAAAGATCCTAATCGTCCGATTGGCTCGTTTTTATTCTTGGGACCTACCGGTGTCGGCAAAACCGAACTTGCGAAAGCATTAGCAGAATTTTTATTTGATGAAGAAGCAGCGTATATTCGCATAGATATGTCGGAATATATGGAAAAGCACTCGGTAGCCCGTTTAATTGGAGCTCCTCCGGGATATGTCGGTTATGATGAGGGGGGAGTTTTGACCGAAGCAGTGCGCCGTCGTCCGTATCAAGTAATATTATTTGATGAAGTGGAAAAAGCGCATCCGGACGTATTTAATTTGTTATTGCAAGTGCTTGATGAAGGTCATTTAACTGATGGCAAAGGTCGCACCGTTGATTTCAAAAACACATTTATTATTTTGACCTCCAATTTGATTACCGGAGAAACAAAGGATGTGATGTCAACGCTGAAAAATTTCTTTAAGCCGGAGTTTTTAAACCGACTTGATGAGATTTTGGTATTCAATTCTTTGCAAAAAGAGGATATTCGTCGTATTGCCGATATTCAAATCGCTAATTTGCAAAAACGTCTTGATGAACGGCATATACGCTTGGCTTTGGATAATAAAGCAAGAGATTGGTTGGCAGAAAACGGTTATAATCCGGAATTTGGGGCACGTCCGCTTAAACGATTATTAGTACAGAACTTGGAAAATCCGTTGGCAATTATGTTGCTCGACGGCGAAGTAAGCGATGGTTCAACTGTACATATTTCTGCCGACAAGAATGGTTTAACCATAAATAAGCCTGTTTTGAATTAAAAGCGTATAGTAAACAGAAAAGCCGCCTCCTCACGGAGACGACTTTTCTTTTAGGCTTCAGGACGTTTTTGTAAAACATCATAGAATACTTTTTGTAATCTATGATTTTCGTTTACCAGAAGCGCAATTTTTTCAGTGACAAAGCCGTAATGAGGTTCTGTCATGAAGATTTCTCGGCACATAGCTAGGTTGGCTTGCATAAAAAATCTTGTCAAAGCCTCTTCATCCAGCATATGGCCCTCTTCGGCGAAAATTTTGTACTCCGGCAGATCCATTTTTATTTGCGCTTCAACGCAAATGCATGGATTTTCGTGGCAATAAGTGCGCCACGCATCTTCGTTAAAGTTTTCGCCGCGTTGAGAAATGACGTAAAGGCACTGTGAACGTACATTTAAAGCAGCCTGAATAGCTTGTTTGGTGCGCAAAGCATTTTCGTGATTAATTGTTATGGTTTGTTTAGCAAGATTATTACCATAGAGTAGCAAGTCTGCGCTCAAACCATGCTTTTTCACGTAAGTTACTAGCAAATTGCAAAAGTTTTCGCAATCAGATGAACGATTGGTATTTGCTTTTTGGGCATCATCCTCAGAAATCGTATAGAAGTCTCCGTTGACAGCTATTTGCTCGTAGAGCGGCAAGGTAGGATGTCCGAAGATAGCCGAATGGATAAGCATTTTTACCTGTTCAGCGCAGATTGGTCCTTTACTGATATAAAGTTCAATTAACCGAAATTTTTTTTCTGTGAGCAAATATTCAAATTGCTTATCAGTCAGTTTAGGCTGAAAAGCAATAAACATTTTGAGGTTGATGATTTCC
>CADBMG010000008.1 GCA_902795745.1 uncultured Pseudomonadota bacterium | reverse complement strand
CTCGGTCGTTTTCCTCCTTTACCAAAGGCGCGTTCAAACATATTCATTGTGTCTTTGTCAAAATAGTCATGAATGCTGTATGGGTGCGGAGTTTGGTACGAATCCGGCCAAATACCGTAGGCATAATGGTAACCGGCGATACGTTCTTGGATAGAAAGCATGGCATCGTCTTTGCGCGGCATTCCCGAAAATGGGTGAATGCCTTCGTTTAGTAAGCGGAAAATGATGACTGCCAGTGCAAATTTATCTTGTTCTTCGCCCATCTGCTGGCAAGTTTGCGTCATTCCTTCGGGGTAAATATATTCTTCACTGACATATTCTGCCGGATAGCGTGCGTCATTTTCGCCACAAATAGAAAAGCCGTCGCAATCGAACAAAGCGACCAGTTTAGTAGTCTTATAAATAGATACGTTTGCCGGTTTTAAATCAACGATATAGTGCTTGCAAGCGTGCAAAGCCGCCACCACCGATGTAACGTTATAAGCGGCAAACACTCGATCAATATAGCGTTCGGATATTCCCAGCTTTTGTCTTACGGCTTTTTGCATTAAGTGGTCGAGCGAAATTGCTTCTTTGGTTTCAATTTCCGGCATTAAATAACCTACGCAATAACCTTGTTTATCTTCTAACAGGGCAGTCGGCCAAGCAATTTGGATATATTCTTTTCCTTTATAAGGGATGGTTGGAATATTAGGTCTGTTTTGCAACATGGCTTCTAATTTTTTGCGATTGGTTTCGCTTTTTTCTCGCTCATGATATATTTTAGCTACACTTTTGGGATGGCTGGCATCGCGATAAATTTTTCCGGCGGCACCACCTTTATGCAACAGTTCGCCTAAACGGATTTCTTCGTGGTGTCCATCGGCATAGAGGGCTAAATAAGTTGTTTCGATATTTTCTGTCATGACAGTTTAGCCCAAAAAAGAGTTTTATCATCAGCATTAAGGCGTTGTGCTTGCTTGTCGTTTAAGGTATTGCGCAAGGCTTGTTCAGCGTAAGTTTTACGATTTTCCAAATCAAGGTATTCAACAATAGGTATCAAAAAATTGTGGCGTACTTGATAAAAATCGTCAGAAAACACAAAACCGGTAACACCGTCGGTCATCAACATCAATCTGTTTTTGTTTTTAAAATCTTTGAAACGCAGACAGTCTTGCCAATCGTTCATGGTATAGAAATATGTTTCGCATGAAAAGGCTCCGTTTTCCGGTTCGGAAATTACAAAGTCAGAATAATCTCCTTGCCGAAAAGCAATGGCAGCTCCATCACCGATGTGAAAAAATATGCCTTGGTTATTGTGGTAAAAAACCCCCACCACTGTTGCAGAAAAATCTATCAGTCCGGAAGCTGATTTTGTTACATTATGCCGGTGAAAAAGGAGTTTTTGACGTGCAGTTTCAATCGCTTTAACAACATCATTACGGATATTTGTCATATTTGAATTTATCAGCAAATCGCACAATGTTTCGCACACGATTTTGGCACCGATTTGGCTGTATTTTGCCGAGCCGGCTCCGTCCGAGACAACGGCTACCAATTTATTGTTTTTGGTTTTGACGCGACAGCAATCTTGACACGGCATATTTTTGACCTTGTGCCAAGCTCCGCGCAAAGAGGTCAATCGTGTTTGTATGTGTCGTGAGTTTTTCTTCATTATTGCTTTTCGTTCCAGTCGGTGATGTCTTCTAAATATTGGTTAGCGTTAGGTGCCGCTTTGGAAATACACGAAACGCTGCGGCTGAGCCATAAGAAAAATTCCGTAAATTTTAAGCCGGTCAATCTTTTTGGCGGCAGAAGAGAGAATTTTGCCAGTTTATCCAGGTTCGCGCCTTGTGTGCCAATAGCATGGATGACAACTTTTTTGTTTTTCTGAGCATAACGACAGAGTTCGGCGGAATCCTCCCACCCGTAATCGGTAGGCTCGCCGTCACTGATAAGAAAAATCCACGGACGTTTTGAGGTAATACCGCAACTGTCGTAAAGACATTTCTGTTCTTCAATTTTCTTTAAGGCTCGTTCCATGGCTTTTCCGAGAGGAGTTAGACCTCCTGCTTCCATTACCGGAGCCGAAAAATTCATTGCATCAGTCCATTCGGAAACAACTTTTACTTCGTCTTTGCCTGAAGCTTGAATAATTAGAATTTGCACACGAGAACTGGCATCAATGTCTTCTTTTAACTCATTTTCAAGTGCGACCAATCCGGCATTGAGTTGCTTGATTGGTTCTCCGCGCATTGAGCCTGAACAGTCCAAAACCAAAACACACGGAGTGCGCTCGTTGGCATTATCGGCAAATTCAACGTAAGGAATTCTTTCAACATTGTTTTTTTCTGCCATGGGTTTCTCCTATTGATGCGGATAATTATGCGGAAAACCACTTCCCGGAACAGGTAACGGCTCGGAATATCGTCCGCAGGATGTAAGAGAAAGAGCAGCCAATAACAAACAAGAACATAAAATTATTTTTCGCAAATATTTCATTTATTAACCTTTTTTTTGATTATTGCGCATATATGTAGTATACGCAAATGTTGCAGTTGATTTATTTTGTAGCAGAAAGATGTTAACGAATGAATAAAATTTTTAAAATTGTTCTGATTTTATTTTTTGTAATTGTTTTCGGTGCAGAAAATGCGTCAGCTAAGATTAATATGTTTCCCAAAGCACGCTATATTCCGGAATTGAGTTTTTACGGTGATAGCGGTAAGGCTTACAAATTAAAAGATTTTAAGGCGGACTTATTGATGGCGGTTCTGTGGTCACGTTATTGCGGTCCGTGCATTAACGATATGAAAAAATTGGATGAGTTTATGCAAAAAACGCAGGATAAGGGCATAAAAGTTATTCTAATTTCGCCGGAAAAGGAGTTTAAAACCGCTGACGAGCGTCGTAACTTTTTGAAAAAAATCGGAGCACCGCATTTGGTAAGTTATGTAGATCGTAAATCAAATTTCATTAACGGCATGGGGATTTTCGTAACTCCGGCGGTTATTTTGGTTAACAGAAATAACGAGGAAGCCGGTCAGATTACCGGTGGAGTGGATTGGGCAGATTCTGATGTTATTGAGTATATGCTGAAACTGAAAAATGATGTATCAAAACAGCTTGATAAGCAAAAATCCGCCGATGAGCAAGGCGAGAAATAACACGGACAACCAGCCTAAGTTTTTTTCGATAAACACACGCATTCTTTCGCCGTAGACCTTTAAGAGCCATGCAATCAAAAAGAATCGTAAACCGCGAGCAACGATTGATGCAATGGTAAATACCAACAGATTAAGGTGGACAACACCACTGGCAATAGTAATGATTTTATATGGAAACGGAGTTATTCCGGCTCCAAAGACTATCCATGCACCCCATTGCTCATAAAGGTGTTTGAACTCGTTGAACTTTTCCAGATAGCCGTAAAAGTTTAACAAAGGTTCAGCGACCATTTCAAAGAAGTAGTATCCTATTACGTAGCCCAGATATGCACCGATAACGCTGGCAAGCGTACAAACTCCGGCAATACGCCATGCTTTTTTCGGAGTTGCCAAAATCATCGGAATTAACATGATATCCGGTGGAATTGGAAAAAACGAACTTTCAACGAATGAAATGACGAACAGCCAAAACAAGGCATTTTTATTTCCCGAGAGATTGATAATCGAATCGTATATTTTGTGCATCAGTTGCGAAAAAAACATATTAAGTCCTATTTTGGTTGCATCGATACTTTGTTTTTAGTGCAAAAATTTTTCGATTTCAGCAATATCTTGTTGTCTATCCACATAAAAAATATGCGAGTGTTGCAAAGTATGTCGAGCAACAATAAATTGAGGTGTATATTCTATACATACGATACGCGGTTGATTTTTGCTCAGATAAAGTCGAGCGGCATCAACGTTGTGCACTTCGAATAAGCGGTAATGTCTGTCTTGAAATGATCGTTTAAGCGGGTAATCTGGCGATGAATATAAACTTAAAAGCATAACATCGTGCTTTTTGTTACCCATGCAATAGCTTTCAACAATATCAAGCAGATCTGATTGCTTGTTTTCCGGAAGATAATGAGCAATAGCCGGATGATTGTCTATTTCAATTGAAGGTGCAGCGACTACAATAAGCGGAATATTGCGAGGTGGATTCTGCAAAGTTGATTTTAAATCTGCTAAAGATTGAACATCATGTATGTTAAAAACCATAACTTTAGGAGGTAAAATTTGCAAATATTGATGCAACTGATAAATGTTGTTGGTGCTGAATGTATCAAAAGTGTGCAAATCGGCAATCTGTTGAATCAGCGCATCATTTTGTGGATTAGGGTTATAAATGTAAACTTGTTCGGAGAGGCTGTGGAGCATGGCTTAAATCCTTTCGTGCTTAAATATATAAGCGCAAATCAGGGTTTTTAAATGAGTGCGGTGGGGCAAAAGATGATAACCGACAGTAATTTTCATACAGCATAAAGAAAAATGAAAATTTTAGTTGATTTTTGTTTTTTTTTGTATTACAAGGGCTTTGTTTTCGGAGTGTAGTTCAGCCTGGTAGAACGCTACGTTCGGGACGTAGAAGTCGCTGGTCCGAATCCAGTCACTCCGACCAATAAAAAAAATCCTGCCTTCGTGGCGGGATTTTTTTGTTGAATGCGATAGCATAGGATGCGAACCAGCGAGGAGCTGGTT
>CADBMG010000007.1 GCA_902795745.1 uncultured Pseudomonadota bacterium | reverse complement strand
TTAAAGTTCTCGAAGTTGATGCCGACAAACGTCGTATCAGCTTGGGTATCAAGCAATGCCAACCGAATCCGTGGGCGGCTTATGTTGAAGAACATCCGGTCGGTTCGGTTATTACCGGCAAAATCAAGAACATTACCGAATTCGGTTTGTTTGTTGGTTTAACTGATGAAATTGATGGTATGATTCATTTATCTGATATTTCTTGGGATAAATCCGGTGAGGATGCTGTTAAAGACTATACCAAAGGTCAGGAAATCGAAGCTAAAATCATCGACGTTGATGTTGAAAAAGAGCGCATTAGCTTGGGTATCAAACAATTGTCAGAAGACAGTGTCGCTCAGGCTTTGGCAAGCATCAAAAAAGGTGATGTGGTTAAGGCTGTGGTCAAAGAAATTGAAGACAAAGGAATTGTTGTCGAAGTTGAAGGTATTGCCGCAGCTATTAAGAAAGCTGATCTTTCAAAAGATAAAGCAGAACAGAATCCGGAAAACTTCCATGTTGGAGATATGGTTGAAGCTAAAGTTACTTCTGTTGATAAGAAGAATGCTAAAATCGGTCTTTCAATCAAGGCTTTGGAAGTTGATGAAGAAAAGAAGGTGTTGGAAGAATATTCTAACTCTGCCACAGGTTCTTCATTGGGTGAAGCCTTAGGAGAGGCTTTGAAAAAAGCTAACTAAGTGCTTGAAAAAGTATAAGAAAACATCCTGTCAGCACTGTGCTGGCGGGGTGTTTTTTTGTTATTAATTTTTTATTGGAAAAATTACATACTGCAGCAAGAGGTTGCATTTTTCAAAATTATCGTAGTTACTTTACTTAGTAAAAATGTGGAAAGGAGAGGGAGGTAAGCTTCTTTTTAATAATTGCAAAAAAGTTTTTTCCTTATCTGATTTTCAATATAAATTACGGCGAATATCAAACGAAAATATCCAAAAAGATGTTTTAGTTTATTGATGGTTTGGAGATTGTCTTATAAAACAAATATTGACCAATAGCCCTGTTGTACTACAATGAATTCTTTGTACGGAGCGGTTTTGTTATGACGCTATAAATATGAGCTTTTCTAAAAGTCATCTGATAAAAATTCCCCTTATACCTGAGGCATAAGGGGAATGAAAAGAAGAATAAAAGATTATTTTTATTTTACTTCTTCAAAATCGGCGTCAACCACATTTTCATCTTTTGGCGCTTCGGTTGAAGCAGAACCTGTATCTGCACCTTGTTGTGCACCGGATGCACCTTGAGCCTGCTGAGCTTTATACATAGCTTCACCGAGTTTCATTGAAGCTTGCATCAAAGCATCTGTTTTGGATTTAATATCTTCCAAATCATCTTTTTCAAGGCTGGCTTTTACAGCATCAACCGCAGAAGTTATGCCACTCTTTTCAGAATCGGAAATCTTGTCGCCGAATTCTTTAAGATTCTTTTCGACTTCGTGAATCAATCCTTCTGCGCGATTTTTGGCCTCAACAAGCTCTTTCTTCTGCTTATCGGCTTCGGCGTTAGCCTCAGCATCTTTAACCATCTTATTGATTTCTTCCTCACTCAAACCACCGGAAGCCTGAATGCGGATAGCCTGTTCTTTGTTAGTTGCTTTATCTTTTGCCGAAACATTAACAATACCGTTAGCGTCGATATCAAATGTTACCTCAATTTGCGGCATGCCGCGCGGAGCAGGCGGAATACCTACCAAATCAAATTGACCGAGCAACTTGTTGTGTGCGGCAATTTCACGTTCGCCTTGGAACACGCGAATGGTCACAGCAGTTTGACCGTCTTCGGCTGTTGAGAAGACTTGGCTCTTACGTGTAGGAATAGTTGTGTTGCGGTCAATCAAGCGAGTAAACACACCACCTAAAGTTTCAATACCGAGTGAAAGCGGAGTTACATCGAGCAACAATACATCTTTAACATCGCCCATCAATACACCGCCTTGAATAGCCGCACCAACGGCAACAACTTCATCAGGGTTAACGCCTTTATGCGGTTCTTTACCGAAGATTTCTTTAACTTTTTCCTGAACTTTCGGCATACGCGTCATACCACCGACCAAAATTACTTCGCTTATGTCGCTGGCTTTCAGACCGGCATCGGCCAAAGCCTTTTGGCACGGACCAGCAGTTTTTTCAATCAAATCTTCAACCAAAGATTCAAGTTTTGCACGTGTCATCTTAATATTTAAGTGTTTCGGACCAGTTGCATCAGCCGTAATGAATGGTAAATTGATTTCCGTTTGCGTAGTTGAAGAAAGCTCAATTTTTGCCTTTTCGGCAGCTTCTTTCAAACGTTGCAGAGCTAATCTGTCGGAACGCAAGTCAATGCCTTGTTCTTTTTTGAACTCGTCAGCCAGATAATTAACTATACGTTGGTCAAAGTCTTCACCACCTAAGAATGTATCACCGTTGGTTGCCTTAACTTCAAATACGCCATCACCGATTTCCAAAATTGAAACATCGAATGTACCACCGCCCAAGTCATAAACAACGATTGTGCCGGAAGCTTTTTTATCCATACCGTATGCCAAAGCCGCAGCAGTAGGTTCGTTGATGATACGCAGAACTTCAAGACCGGCAATTTTTCCGGCATCTTTGGTGGCTTGACGTTGTGAATCGTTAAAGTAAGCCGGAACGGTAATAACGGCTTTATCAACTTTTTCACCAAGATAGCTTTCAGCGTATTCTTTAATTTTTTGTAATACGATGGCGGAAATCTGCGATGGAGCATATTTTTCGCCTTTTGCTTCAACCCAAGCATCACCGTTATCGCCGGATATGATTTTGAACGGCGAATGTTCTTTAAATTTTTTAACTTCGGCAGAATCGTAACGACGACCGATTAAACGTTTGATGGCAAACAAGGTGTTTTCCGGATTGGTTACCGCTTGGCGCTTAGCCGGATAGCCGACTAAACGCTCGGTATCGGTAAATGCAACCATTGATGGAGTAGTGCGTGCACCTTCCGAGTTTTCCAACACCTTAGCCTCTTTACCTTCCATAACGGCAAAGCAAGAGTTTGTTGTACCCAAATCAATACCAATAACTTTATTACTCATAATTTTAATCCTCCAAAAATCATTTCTAAACGACTATATAGGGAGCTGATTTTTAATCTGCAAGAGGTAATGGGATTTTTTTGCAATTTTTTAGTTTAGCGACTTTGAAGTTATTTGATTGACAAAGATGCTAAATCCGGTTATTTTAAAAGAGTAATCAAAATTATTAAGATATGAAGAAAAAAATTTTGCTGCTCATTTTTATGAGCATGATTGCGTTGACAGCGTCGGCGCAATTCGGTTTGCGGCAACGTCAAGTTCGCCAGCAGCCACAATATGGCAACCTCTGGTTCGGATACGGACGCAATGTGCAAACGCACGGTGCTCGTTTCCAGAACAGGGGAGTACGCCTCAATTACCGCTATTATAACACTATGTCATTTCTTAACGGAGGCTGGTGTTACAGGTGGCGCCCTGTTGATTTTGTAGTTCAGCATCCTCACGTTATGTATGTTAGAAAAGCGGAACTGAAGGGGGCTAAGGGCGGGTTGGCTCGTGCTGCTGCCGAGCGTGGCGCACTCGTCATTATTATAGACGAAGCCACAAATGAAGAACCGTCTGAATCCGAAGATAAAGAGGATGAAGACGAATAAAATTTAAGCTCCACCGGTATTCAACTGGTGGAGTTTTGCGTTATATGCATAAAATTTGACCGGTGAATTTTTTATCGTTAGCGGCTTTTAATTGAGTTTGTCAATATTATATAAATATCGTGCCAAAAAAAACGAATCGGCCATAAAAATAAAAATTATGTAAAATCAAAATGTTATAATTATATAACGAAACTGAGGCAAAAAAATACAAAATTATGAAACTTTAAGAATATATAAGATAAATATGCAAAAATAGCCTAAAATTTATATATTTTTCTTATTTTTTGTATATTTTTAAATAAATAGTAAAAAAATACTTAACAAATGATTAATTTTCTGTTAATACTAAGTCTAGTATGAATATGCAAAGTTTTCAGAAAATTAACTGGAGGATTTTATGAAAAATTTATTTTATCTATCTGTTCTGGTTTTAGCTGCCG
>CADBMG010000006.1 GCA_902795745.1 uncultured Pseudomonadota bacterium | reverse complement strand
GGCGACGGCGGCAATGGCGGTAGCGTATATTTTGAAGCGGTTGAAAACCTTAATACGCTGATTGATTTTCGTTACCAGCAACATTTTAAGGCACAAAAAGGCCAACAGGGTTTAGGCTCGGAAATGACCGGTTATAAAGGAGAAGACCTTATTATAAAGGTTCCGGTAGGCACGGAAATCGTGGCCGAAGACGGAGAAACTGTCATTAAGGATATGGTTACTCCGGGAGAACGTTTTTTGATAGCCAAAGGTGGTAAAGGCGGTTTGGGCAATACGCATTTTAAAAGCTCAACCAACCAAGCTCCACGCTATGCCGAGCCGGGAACCGAAGGAGAAGAACTTTGGGTATGGCTGCGATTGAAAATTATTGCCGATGTCGGATTAATCGGTTTACCGAATGCCGGAAAATCAACCTTTTTATCGGCTGTTACTTCTGCTCGACCGAAAATTGCCTCTTACCCATTCACTACCTTGCATCCGCATTTGGGAGTTGCTTGGATTGATAATATGGAAATGGTTATTGCCGATATTCCGGGACTAATAGAAGGTGCACATGAAGGAATAGGTCTGGGTGATAGATTTTTAAAACACGTAGAACGCTGTTCGGCATTTTTGCACTTACTTGATGCAACAGCCGATGATGTAGCTGCTGATTACTTAACGATTCGCAAAGAATTGGAATTATATAGCGATAAACTAAAAAACAAACCAACGGTAGTAGCTCTTAACAAATGTGATGCTTTGACAGAAGATGAAATTGCCGATAAAAAGAACTCTTTGCAAAAAGTGTGTCCTTTTGAAGTATTCACTATTTCGGCAGTTGCCGGAGTTAATCTTCAATCTTGTTTACATGCCGTTAACAAATTTATTACCCGTTTGCGTCAAACGAATATTGAGACGCCGGAGGTTAATCAGGTAAGTAAACCTTGGTCACCGTTGGATTAAATTTAAAGGAGAAGGAAATTGTCTGAAACGAACGATAATAAGATATTACAAGTTATTCAAAATGCTTTGGAAGATATGAAAGCCGAAGATGTAATAACGATTGATTTGGCCGGAAAAACGTCTATTGCCAGTTATATGGTAGTAGCAAGCGGTACTTCAAATCGCCACGTAGCATCTATCGCACAAAAAATTGAAGAAGCATTGAAAGCCAATGGTTTTCGTTCTACTATTGAAGGTGAAAATAAGGCTGATTGGGTATTAATTGATGCCTTTGATGTTATTGTTCATATTTTCCGTCCCGAAGTAAGAGAGTTTTACAACTTGGAAAAGATGTGGCAATCTGCCGCTAACTTACGTAAAGAATAACCTATGAAAGTAACAATTATTGCTATAGGAAAGTGCAAAAACGGCTCTCCCGAGGCTCAGATTATTGCTGAATATATGAAGCGTTCAGGTTGGAACGTGGTTATCAAAGAAAAAGATAATTCCACGCAGGAGGATGAAGCCAGATTCTTGCAAAACAGCATTCCGCAAGGCTCAAAAGTAATAGTTCTTGATGAGCGCGGAGTTAATATCGGCAGTATTGAACTGGCTGAAAAAATTGCTAGTTGGCTCAATAACGGCTGTTCGGAGCTCTGCTTTTTAATAGGAGGTGCCGATGGTCATTTACAGTCAACGCGTGATATGGCAGATTTAGTATTATCGTTTGGTAAATTGACTTTGCCGCATATGTTGATGCGAGCTGTTTTATGCGAACAAATATACCGCGTGCAAACAATTATAAATCATCACCCTTATCACAGAGCATAAAAAAATCCCTTGTAGTAATCAATAAAGTCATGCCTCGATTCCGCAGGAATCGTCAAGGCATCTTCAGCTTTTTAAATAATTCGAAGATCGCTGGACACATTTGCCTTGCGGCAAAGTGAGCGATGACTTTTTATGAATATAATAAACAAAAAATCCCTCGCGGCGGCAAGAATACCGGTTATGATAAACAAAGCCAAACCGACGATGTAATTTGCTAAAGTCTTTTCCATACGCTAATCTCTAGAGTATCAATAATCCACAACCAATGACGATGGCAAAAATTTCAGGAAGTCAAGTAATAAACCCGCCACAACGGCGGGTTTATTACTCAGCAGAACTCTAAAAATCAGTAATTCTCTGCACGTAATTCGAAATAGCTCCGGGCATGAGCGCAAACCGGACAAGACATCGGAGCTTCTGTTCCTACAATTATGTGTCCACAGTTGCGACATTCCCAAACTTTTACGGTTGAGCGAGCAAAAACTTCTTTGCTTTCCACATTTTTCAACAATTTACGATAGCGTTCTTCGTGCGATTTTTCAATTGCTGCCACACCACGGAATTTTTCAGCCAGCGCAGAAAATCCCTCAGCTTCGGCTGTCTTGGCAAAATCTTCATACATATCGGTCCACTCATAGTTTTCAGCATCAGCTGCCGCTTGTAAGTTAGCAACAGTATCGCCTAAAGCTCCGAGTTCTTTGAACCATAATTCAGCATGTTCTTTTTCATTGGCTGCCGTCTTAGTAAAAATTTCTGAGATTTGCTCAAAACCTTCTTTTTTAGCTACGCTGGCAAAATAGGTATATTTATTACGCGCCTGACTCTCGCCGGCAAAAGCTGTCCATAGATTTTTTTCGGTCTGGGTGCCTGCATATTTATTGCTCATATCTGTTTCCTTTGTTAAGTGTTAAAATAATTTGTATTAAATTCATACAATATTTTATACTCCTTTGCAAGCGCTTTATATCAGCGTTTGTGGGAAAAAATATATACTATAAATTATCAATTCATGCGCTCATTAATATCGTCGGCGGTTAGACCTCCGTGAAAAGTATATGCCTGGCCGTTACGTTCTGCTCTGATTTGTTCTAAATGATATTTATAATCTTCATCCGTAAAACCGTTCATAGCTTGGTCGCGATCAACATTTAAGCCCCAAATACCTTCTTCGCCGTCATCACTTAACACACCGTCATAACTGTTTTTATCTTTCAAATAATCACTGAAATCCATCCGTTTACGAACAGTATATGTGCCATCGCCCTCTTTTTTGTAGGTTTCTGTCAGCATTTGCATCCCGTTTGATTTTTCAAAGCGAATCGGATCTCCGTTTGCTCCTAATGTCTTATTTGCTAGTATCATCTGATTACCGGAAATACGACCGGTAATTTCTTGCGTTGTTCCGTCATTATTTACTTGTGTTATGGTCACACTGCCGTCATCATTAATTTTGACACTGCGACTCCGAAAACGACTGTTAAGCCCTTGCCCACGCTTTTGTAAATGTGCCAACATAATAGCCTCATAGGCTGCTTCTTTATCATTTGCTTTCTGAATAAAGCTTTCCATTGCATCCATATTTGCCGTACCATCCTTTTCAACCAAACTATTGGCTTCGGCACTGTTATAGTCAAATTCTTTTCCAATTACATTACCGTTTTCATCGGTCAATTCTCTAGTACGGAATCCTCCTTTATCGGCTGACTGATAACCAGCTGAACGCCGTGCCGTACGATCAGGACTATCAGCTCTTTCCGAATGAGTATTAAAGTTTAAGACATTACCGTTGGCATCGGTAACTATTCGGCGTTGACGACCGTTTTTATCTTTTGATTCCCAAACAATATTACCGGTTTCGTCGTCAACGTGAGATTCCATTTCTTTAGTCATACCTAAGTGCATACCCAGAAAACTACGACGCTCACGATATTGCACGTTGCCGTTTTCATCGCGAGTTTGTTTGAAGTATTTTTCGTAATTGGTGCGGCGATGAGACTCCTTTTCTTGTGTATAATTACCTGATGCATCACGAGTAATTGTGCGTGTATAACGTCGTCCCATAAAGTTGAATGATTTTGTTACAGACTGTGAACCGTCCGGATTGGTATATGTTTGGCTTCCCGGCATAGCACGCAAAATACCGCCCTTAGCCCAATTTACGCCGTTGCGGAATTCGTCACCGACTGCCTCGTTTATACCATGTCCGATAGCAGAAGCCGTACCTAATGCCGCTGTTCCTGCAGCAGCTCCAACCCCAAGTCCTACCTTACTAACCGATGAACTCACTGTTCCGCCAACCTTACCGCCGATATTACCTAAATACATACCTTTGGCAAACTCGTTAGCCATACTTCCTGCTTCATCAAAAAATGTCCAGCAGAAAATACATATAAGTAATATTTTGAAGAACCCTACTCCCCACCAAGCTAAACCTTGTGCCGTAGTAGAAGTAATATATATTTCATCAGCCGGATTCATTCCTTCTGGAATTTCTATTCCTATCCATGTACGTAGGTGCTGATTAATAATGTAGACTATAATTGCCATAAACACAAAATTAAATACGGCATTCATAAACATATTCCAAATCATCTTCAAATATTGTGAGGTTATTTTAAATGCATATGCTCCTACTGCACACGGAATAAGAGCCACGGCAATACAAAGCTGCAAAATGCAATCAACCAAGCACCAAGGAAAAGATAAAAGCAGCAATATTCCGGCAAGCCATAATAAGGCACCGGTTGAAAAATAAATCAAATTCGGCATAAAGTCTTTATGTATCCAGTAATGCGGATCCCAAGCAATACACATACCATATTTGCCGAGAGACATTAAAAATCCGGTAGAATCTTCCAAGTTTTTCAAGCTGCAAATTATTTGCTCACCCATGTGCTTGGAAAGACCACCTACTTCACTTGATGAACCATCATTAGGTTTAGGATAACCGGTGGTTTCATCATATCCGATAATGTTTTGCATATATGGTGCAGAATAGTCACAACTTGAACTTTTGTTTAAACTTTGCCCGAAGGAAAGTCCAGTTTCCATAATCGGATTAATCGTCATATCCATCACTTCATAAATGGCACCGCCCAATAAAATCAAAACTACCGCCACACGAAAACCTTGGAACAAAATTCCTTTAAGCATTTCGCCGGTTGAAATTTGTGAAAAAGAAGTGATCTGTCTTAAAACATATATCAACATCCAAATTAAAAAGCCGATAGTTACCAATGTTTTAGTCGGACCTGAGAAATTAGTATTGGCAGATCTGGCAATAAGACTGGCTGCATTGAAGAGTTTTTTGAACAATTCGCAGAAAGTACAATTTTCCGAGTTCAAATAATCACCGAATCGGCAAGTGCTGCTGCCGGAACCACCGCCCACACTGCCGTAACTACCGGAATAATCACCACTACTACCTCCAGACATTGTGCCGATTGTAGCATGTGTTCCATCAAAAGCATCTCCTTGTGAACCGCTACACGAACTTAAATCTACGGCACAACCACCGCAAAGAGCCTGAATCCCTCCGCAGTAAGGAGCCAAAACATTATTCAACTCACCGGCAACGGAAGTATTTCCGTCTTTTGTGCCTCCGAAAGCACTATTGATAACTTCAATGTGTAAATGAATTGCATATGCTTTTGCTCTACTGCATCCGGCACGGGTATAATTAGGATGAGATGCCTGTGCCTCATTGTCGCAAAGGCAAGCTGCACCTGCATGTCGGTCATAACAGTTGGAACCGCCTTCAACTCCAACAGGATCTCCTTTTTTTACCGCCGTACCTTGCGGAACATGTTCAATTAAGTGACGAAAAATAGTTTTATATTTTCCACCTTTACCACCTGAACTGCCTCCGCATTTCCTATCATGTTCCATTACAATAGTGCGGCCGCTGTTACCGGCAATACCCGTCCACACAACCTTTCCGTCTGCCGGTGCGTATACTTGAATTTTATCCTTATCCTTACCGCATGCTTTACTTCCTATATCGCTGCCCAAGTGATTGCCTTTATATGTTTCACCTTTTTTATTTTTTCTCATACGCCAGCCAACACTGCTGTACGAACCAGAGCAGCTGGTTGGATTGGAATCATAACATCCGTCCGCTGTTTTATCTTTAATACATTTACCGTTATTTTCCGCTGATGCCGTATATACATAAGTAGATCCGTTTTTTTTCGGAGCACAAGCTTGGGCTGCAGCACAACTGTTATCACACTGTTGATTTTCAGATGACACAGCCGCATATAAAGGTTGGGTATTAAAAACATCTGCAAGCGTAATTAACATAATGATTGCGCACAAACGTATAATTTTAGAGAATCCTCTTTTTATTTGCGACAAACCCGAGAATGACGTATTTTTATCGTATTTCATCAATGCATTTTTTCTTGCAAGGCAAAATAATCCGACCGCACGACGTACAGACATCCTTGATTGTATCAAGTATGAAAATACGTTAAACAATTTCTTCCACAACTTCACCATCATTTGCCCCTATCTACAAAATCTTCTGCATATCCCGCCTCGCGTTTTTTACGCTCATTTTCTTCTTTATCTTCTTTAATTTTTCTATATTCTTGTTCATCCAAATAATCAGCCCAGAAATTACCATTAGGCTTGCTTGGCTTGATTTTTGCTCCGAGCGATGTCAGAAACGATCCGCTGACTTTTAAGGTTTCCCCTGCTGTATCAGCCACCGTACGGATACCGCTGCGTACAACCAACCGAGAACCATTTTGCAAAATTATACGACGACGTTCCTTTTTACGCTGTTTACGCAAAATTTCCAATTGTTCCGGTGTTGCATCCGGATGTGCCGCCAAAAATGCTTTTTCTTCGTCTCTTTGTTGCTTTTCGTAATTCTCTTTTTGCTGTGATAAAATCTCCGGTAAATTCCACAACTGTGTATATGTTTTCTTATTGAGCGGAGCAGCTACAACCGCACCGGTTAATCTAAATGCACCTTTCAAAATATTCCCCGGAGAGAGTGAAATACCTTGATCATAAGTTTGCGCTCCCTCCTTTGCTCCCTGCTTAATCGAATCCCAAATTGAACCATTGCTTTGCGGTGTTTGCTGTCCTTGCAAATTTGAGCTATTCGGTTGCTGAGATGCAGCTTGTTGCGGTGCCTCCGTCGTTGGTTTAACCGGATTTGCCTGCTCTGCTGTCGGGTTTTGCAAACCAGTCTGACGGTGAACTTGCTGATTTTCCTTTTTCTTATCTGCCAATGTTTTAGGTTTTTGTTTTTTATCTTTATTCAACTTTTGTTCATAGTTTTTCTTACCTTTTTGGCGTTTTTTCTCGGCATCATCCATAGGGATTTCTCCATTATCGTCATCTCCTCCGTCATCAGGATTAATCGGCAACTCGAAATCATTATCTGCCTCACCCTCGTCGTTACCGTAACTGCGACGCGATGTACCGGTTGATTCATCTGATGGTCCGCTACCCTCATCTGCCGTCGGTGTTTCCGGATTAAATTGTCGAGGTTTACTTAAATATTGTCCGGCTCCCTGCAAACCATTACCTAGTGCTGTCAAACCGCGGCTTGCTTGGTTACGCACAATATCTACACCGATAGAAGCCACCGGCAAAACCGTATGTGTTGCCATGTTGCCGAAAAATTGAACACCGTTTTCATGCATAGTGCTGTCGCCACCGAAGAGATTATCCGGAAAAATGCGATCCAAATAATTTTCAACGCTGGCTCCGATAATCTTGTAACCGTATATCAAACAGAACAAAATAATCAAAATATGGATACCGCTAAGCTCAAACATTTTAGCAATTTCCGCCGTATTGGCATTTTGCAACGCATGATTAAACTTTATCTCATTAATACCTTGCAACACGCCATTCTGAATAAGAATAATAGCAAAAGATATACCAATCCCCACAAGAGCAAATAACATTGAATTGCGAATGATAATCGAAAAGTTTTCACTCAACTTACCGCGTGTAGGCTCAAACGGCCACAAAGCAATACTAATCGGCAACATCATCAAGGCAAATCCGATTTTAAACACTACATCCACAAAATACAGCCCGATACTGACCGTGATGAAAAAGGCTGTTATGTAAATTGCAAATCCACCAAGCCAATACGGAATATTAACCATGTGGAACAAAACATTATTAAGAGGGGCGGTGTGAGTTGCATAACACATCAGACTTTGTCCCAAGGCGTATAACTGACCAAGCGATTGATAGATTTTTTCCATCATATGCTTCATCCGCACCAGTATTTGCGTGTTAAATAGATTAGGAGGTGTGGTCGAGCCGTCGGTTTCGGTTTTAGCCGATTTGCAGTATTCTACATATTCTTCGTCGGATAACACTAAACCGGAAATTGATGGATTTACTCCTTTGGCTCCGGAGCTGTAATTTCCTCCTATGGCACCGGAATACGTACCGGTGTTATTACTGTAACCAGTACCACTACCGGGATCATATTGCCCGTAATTACCTCCTCCGCTCCCAATCGGCGCACCGTTCAAAGCTTCACCCGGACGCAAACCAAGTTTGCGATAATACTCACCGTAAGTTCCTTGATAGGTATCACTGCCTTTACCCATACCTTCTCCCGTTCCGCCACCTTGATAAACGGTTATTTTCTTCTGTCCGGTACTGTAAGCAGCATCCCAACCTTTATCTAAAAACACGTGACCGTTAACTTTCATTGAACCGTCGCTGATGTTGCGATAATAGCAGTGACCGCCGGAAGTCGAAATTTCCCTGATGGCATAGGCATTTTTTCCGGCTCTCCACATAGATCCCCAGTAGCCGCCGTTTTTGCTCAAATTACAGACTTGAAAGTGAGTTGCACCGTGTGTTAAATCTTGAAGCTGACCTGATAATGCTTGTTGTGCAAGTTTTTTTGCCGTTTGCCATGCTGCGCCGCCCAATTGAGATTGTCCGGTACGTGAATTAACAATAAATCTTTCCAAATCACTATCCGTCATTCTTGACGTTAAATAAGCCGAACTGAAAGAAAATGCTGCCGATTTGGTCAAAATATCGCCAATTTCAAGCTCATATCCATCTTTGCTGTGACCGGCAAATTTACTGTAGCGATTGATAATGACATTTGCTACCTTGTGCATCTCTTTTTCGCCTTGTCCGCCGGCTTCGTGCCACAGAACTGTTGCCACCATCATTACATCTGATGCACGATAACGGTTTTTTGCCTCTGCCGGCTTAACAAATATTGAACAGAGGATAAAGAACATTGTAAGGATTGTACATAAGCGAGAAAAATCCTTCATTACATGAGTTATTGTAAGTAACATAGCATCGCAACAATCAGCTAAATTACCTTTGTCTTTTTGAGATTGCTCTTTAGGCATCAGCATTGACATTTTCATTTGTCTTCGAAGGAGCACTTTGCTAACGCCCGCAACGACGTTTTTAAAAACTATCTTCAATAACCTAATCATTGCGGACCTCCTCCGGTACCACTGCCGGAAAAATTACCACTTAAATCTGCGCTATAATCAGGCAAATTATCACTCGTAATATTCATCTCCATCACACCGTTGAGCATTGATTCGCCAAAATCAATACCGAGCATCATAACCGGATCAAGAAAATAGTGTGTTAAAATTCCAATACCCTGTGTCACGGCAATGGTTGCCACTGCCACCTTAAAGCCCATCAATAAAATTTCTTGCAGCATTTTGGACGGTTTAACCGGTGCAAGCGAGCTAACCTGTTGCAAAACATAATAAGCTAACCAAATCAAAAAGCCATAACGTAAGATTAATTTTCCCATAGTTACTAAAATGTTCATTATCTCAGCAACCGCACTCAAATAAGCATTGGTCATAGTACTGACAATATTGCAATACCAACAGTAACTTTTACTTTCATCACTAAGATATTGCTTTTTTATACTGGTAAAAGAGCAGTCAGGTTTATCTTTGGGTACGGCATCCAAATTAGTTTCAACAAGATAGGAATTGGTCTTGGCATCGTAATAAAAATCCATATCCGGACCTGAAGCTTTTTTATTGGGTACATCGTATGAATTAGTATTTTCATTATAGTAGAAATCCAAATCTGCACCGTTAACTCCGCTCGGTATATCGTCAAAATCTGCAAATGATAAAGACGAATGACAAATTATCATCATTGCTAATACGAGGCAATGGAAAAGCGAGAATCCGTTTAACTCTTTTTTTATCCAATTAATCATCGTGCACCTCACTCTTCATCTCGTCCTGCCCAATGATTAATTCTGCCCATCACATTATTACGGATTTTTTCCGCACCATGCTGAACTGAGCGCACCCACTTAATATAACGATAGGCCGTTCCCCATGCTGCCCACGCACCGGCTGTAAGCAATCCTAACGCTATTCCGCCTACCCATTTAATACCATTTGTTATGTTCTTAGCAAACTTATTATCCCCACCGTAACCGGTAACGTGTCCGGCGAGTTGCACCGCCAGATCACATGCCTGCTTTACCACAAAACTCATAAACAACAGTGACATGGCAATAATTCCAAAATCCATATACTGTTCTAATTCACCGTACGGAATCTGGGCATTTTTATCTATCAGCAGTTTCTCCATGGCGAATACTGTCATTGAAACAACAAGCCCCAAACACATCATAATCGCTGCTGAACTGAGAATAATCTGCAATCCTTTTATCGACCATTTTCGTGTCTGTTCAAAAGGATAAAACATAATCAAAAACGGCATGATGATAATCATCATGTTGAGTCGGAATATGCCGTCAATCAAATATAGCGCAAATCCCCATTTTGTTGCCGTAAAAGCTACTAACAGCATAACCGCTACAACGACTGTTGTTAGTGTAATTTTCAGCGACAACAAATAATAGGCAATCTTATAACCCATCGCCAATCTGTCGTTAATAACACACGCCATACAGCTCATCATTTCCATCGGCTCGGTAGGAAAACCTGAGGTCGTCGACATTTGTATCTTTTGCAAATTGCCAAAATTACAAGAACCGACACTATGAACAAAAGCCTCGCAAAGTTGTCCGCTATCAGGAAAAGCTCCCGGCAGCGCAATTGCCACTGTTTGCGCTTCCGGCGATTTTCCAAGTTGTTCCATAATCAAACCCGTAAACTCTAAAATCGTCGTATAAATCGGAAAAATAAAGGTATTTACGGCATATAAAATATTTTCCGGCGATGAAGCAAGAGTGCCGCAAATGGTGCAAATAAAAGCTTTTCGTAACACCTTAGTCCAAAACTCGCCACTTGATTCCGGCGTTGGTGACGAAACGTGTTGTAGAATCTGAAAAGCCATCCAAATCGTAAAGGCTAAAATAACCAGTGAAAGCAGATTTTCTGAGGTTAATGTTTTATAGACGTCAGTAGTCATATTACCGATATCTTTATACATAACCCGAAGTATATCTCCGCTCAAACAAGCATTGTGCGAGGCAGTTACCTGTGCTGCACTTTCCGAACCGTTAACCAAACTCATTTCATCTTTTTTGGTTTCATCGGCACAGGCTGTCAACATAAAGCAGGCGCACAAAACTAAGCAAAGAATTTTGCATATATTTTTCCAGTTAAGCTTATTCATTTGCCAAGTCCTTGCACATTTATCCCAATAATCTGCCTTTATTGTAACACAGATTTTAGAAAATAAATATTACAATATAGTTAAATTTACGCTTGATTTATAGATAAATTATTATGTTATTTTCTTGCAGATTCGGCAATTTTAGCGGCAATAAATTTTATTTCGTCTTCATTTATGCGATGAGCCAAATCGTGGTAGATTTTACTTTGCACCTCAATATTGTGACAATGCAACCAATCAACGGTAGAAGTTAGAGTTTTATATTGCACTTTCAGATCATTAACACCGTGAAACAGGTAGAGTGGCTGACGAGAGTGAATTTTTTGCGCTAATTTTGCTTCTCCGGCAATCAGCCCCGAAAGCACGAATACTCCTCCGAGAGAGGATGAACGACTGAGTGCGCAATAAATACTGAGCATTGCACCTTGCGAAAAACCGATTAAAAAAGTATTCTTATCATCAATATTCAATCGCTGTTGTTG
>CADBMG010000005.1 GCA_902795745.1 uncultured Pseudomonadota bacterium | reverse complement strand
TTGTATCGGATTTCCCTCTCGATTTTCTTTTTCATTTTTACTGTCTAAAACACCGCGAGCAACAGCACCCATAATACCTCTGTTAGATAGTCCGAAATCAAGCCTAAAATCCATTTTGACAATTTTTTGCCCCAAACGATATGCTTCTTCCACATATTGCTTGTCATTTCCCGAGCGTGAACCTCCGGCAACAAAAACACGAATTCCTTCTTTGCTGTTTTGCTTTTTAAAGCTCTCAATAATAGGATCTTCGGGATAAGAATTTGTTTTATCCTTAATTTTATTATGCGCCATAGATTCTTCGGTTCGCTCGTGTTTCATTTTATAACTCCTCAATATCTCCTCGGGACTGGTTTGCATAAAACTTTGTTACATACTCTTCTAATGTATCACTTTTAATGGCATTTCGCAACCCTTGCATCAAACGTTCATAATAGCGGATATTGTGCCAACTCAAAAGCATCACACCTAAAATTTCGTTACACTTGTGCAGATGATGGATGTAAGCACGTGAATAATTTGAACACAGCGGACAATCACATCCTTCCTCCAGAGGCCGCGGATCTTCGCGATGGCGCGCGTTACGTACATTTATTGTTCCGTATTTGGTGAAAGCTTGCGCCGTACGTCCGGAACGGGTAGGCATTACGCAATCAAACATATCAACACCGCGCAAAACTGCTCCGACAATATCATCAGGTCGTCCTACTCCCATTAAGTAGCGAGGTTTATCTTCCGGTAACATATCCGGTGCATAGTCCAAAACTTCAAACATTTTTTCCTGACCTTCGCCAATTGCCAAACCGCCGATTGCGTAACCGTCAAAACCGATTTTTTTCAAAGCTTCTGCCGATTCATCGCGCAAATCCTTAAATACATTACCTTGCTGAATACCGAAAATACCGTATCCGTCGCGGTCAATAAAAGCATCTTTACTGCGCTTAGCCCAACGCATCGACATTCGCATCGACTTAGCACAGTCTTCATACGTCGAAGGATAAGGCGTACATTCGTCAAAGCACATTGTTATATTAGAATCCAATTTATACTGAATTTTCATCGATTCTTCCGGAGAGAGAAAATATTTTGTGCCGTCAACATGAGAGCGGAAAGTGACTCCTTCTTCTTTGATTTTGCGTAACCCGCTCAAACTCATAACCTGAAAACCTCCGCTATCGGTCAAAATCGGTTTATCCCAGTTCATAAATTTGTGTAATCCGCCCATTTTCTCTACTAAATCTGCCCCCGGACGCAGCATCAAATGATAGGTATTTCCGAGCAAAATTTCCGCACCAGTTGAAGCCACGCTTTCCGGTAACATTGCCTTAACTGTGCCGCACGTTCCTACCGGCATAAATGCCGGCGTGTGAACTGTTCCGTGTTTGGTTATCAATTTTCCCAAGCGGCTCTTGCCGATTTTTTTTTCTATTTCAAATTGTAAGCTCATTTTTCCTCTCAATCCTGATAAACCTGACTACCGAAAGGCACCGAATACCCTATGCCTTTTTGCAGATATTTGCTTTGAATATAACCGCTTTCGCCGTTATCTAAAATTACTTTAAACCATTTTTTATCCGGAGTATATCCTTCCAAACGCACCGTTTGTTCTTTTGTCCCGCGCTTCATTACTTCATAGCGTTCGTCCGGACCGTGGTAAAACAGACAGTCTTGCGTTAAGTGGTATAAATATTCGCGGCTGTGAATATTACTGCTGACTTTCATTATGTGCGCATCTACCATATCATAGGCAACTAAACGTCCGTCAATTTCCCGCTGTTCGAAATATCCTTGCGGAATATATTCGTGACTGATTTTTCCGCCAATAAAAAACAACACAATCAGCAATACAGAAAACGGAATAATACTTTGGCGTAACTTTAATTCTCGTACTTGCCAAGACGGGAGTTTTACTGTTTTTGCGGGATGAAAATCCAATTCTTGAATATAGCGGGTTAATTGTGTTTGTGCTTCGGCATATTGCAATTTTTCTGCCAAAAAATAGGCCTGATTGGCATAAATCCACGCCATTTCGATATTTTTTTCCTGTCCGTAAGCTACTGCATTATGAACTAAGAGCTGCAAATTATCCGTATCAATGGCGGCAACTGCGCGCCAATTATATTGCAGTGCGGCAATATTTTTACCAAATGCATCGGGTGCCCACCAACCTTTTAACCAATTGGCAACGGAAGTTTTTGCCACCATAACTGTCGCTTCTCGGAAGTTGCAAATATCTTTCGTTTCGGCAATTTTGCTACCCTTTATATTCGGCAAAACTCTTCGCTGTCTTAAAACCCGCAGAGCTTTGTCATCTTTTCCGGCTTGATTCTTATATATTTTCAGTGAACCTAGCGTCGGAAAGTCTTTTTCTCTGTAGACAAGAGATAACAAATCATATTGCCTACGCAAATTTTCATCTTTTAAAACATCATACGCCACCGCAACTTTTTGGAACATCTCTAAGGCATTTGATGCTTCATTATGATCAGGATGCCAAAATTTTGCACGCTCATAATATTTGCGCTTTATGGCAGATATATCATCATAAGGCGATGCTTTCAAAATACGATAATAACCCAAAGCGTCCGACAACTTATTTACCAAGAGCTTCCTCCTTTAAAATTTTATCGGCGATTTGCAGAACATCTTCTGCCGCTTCCGAATTAGGATAACGATTAAGCAGCAACACACGATTACGAATCGCATCACGCACACGCGTATCGCGACGAATTACTCCCAACAGAGGCGGAGTGAATGACACATATTGTTCGCAAGCACGGCGTAATGTATTATATGTTCGCAACCCTTCTTCATACGATTGCGCATAATTAATGACTATCTGTAAACTTTGGCAACGTGCGCAAATATCCGGTCTTTGCAAAAATTGGTACGTGGCAACCAAATTTGACGGTTCGGCAGTGCATACCAATATAAGTTTCATTTGTTGCGGCATTAAGTGCTTTATAATTTTTTCCGTCGGTAGCAAATCAATAACCGTATGCTGATAATTTTGCGCTGTTGTCAATAGATAATCGCGTAGAATTTGTAAACGACCGATAGGCATGCTTTCCAACAAATCGCTGCCTGCCGCCATTGTTATCATATCAAATCTGCGTCGGTTTATTGCAATAATTGCTTGATTAAATGTCAATTCTCCATTTATTACATCGTTTAGCAATCGGCGATTTTGTATTTCCATCTGAAAATCTATATTTAAGAGTCCACCGCCGGCATCAAACAAAAAAACTTTTCGCTTTTGCATATTCATTGCTTGGGCAAGCGTTATAGCCAGCCAAGTTTTTCCTACGCTTCCTTCGCCCGAAGTTACGGCAATAATGTCGGGGGTGCGTTGTAAAAATAAATTTTTATCTATACTTATCATATTGCACTTTTGAGCTCTTTTTTGTATGATATTACAAAAATATTGCTTTTATGAAAAGAATTAAAATCTTTTTAACACAATTTATTTATAATGGGCGGCAGAGGTTTACCGAATGAGAAAAAAGAGTCTAATATGGGTATTTATTACGGTGCTGTTGGCTAATGTGGCAACTCTTGCATTAGCTCAGCACAATACTATGATTCGAAAACTTGACTATTTGAATGATGAGCTGACTGTCGTGGGAATGAATGGTTTTCCGCCTTTTTCTGATTATCGGCAAAAAAATAATAATATTTTATTGCAAAGTGCTTTTATAAAACCTTTAAATGAAGCTATTGTCGGTCGCTCAATGAGGTTGAATATGCAAGAGTTCACAATCTATGATAAACAAGATATTAATAATCTCGCTCTTGCCGTACAAATAGGTAAGTACAATATTTATATCGGAGCTTATGCCGATACCAAAAGATTTAAGAATCTAACCTTAATTTATCCGGCAGTTATTTCCAATCCTATACACGTCATCACTTTGCCGGAGAAATCTGAAAAAATCAAAGATGTCGAATCTCTGAAAAAATTACGCGGAGTTGTCGTAGATAGCGAGTTTTATAATGATTTCAGCTCTCGTAAAATTGAAGAATTGAATGTCAAACATGTTGAAAATCCTTTGGTTGCGTATGAATTATTATTTACGGAGCAAATCGATTATATTATCGGAGGTTTGTATTATCATCGCATTATGGCAAGTCGTCAGGGGTTGGATTCATTTTTAAGTTATTCCAAAAAACCTCTGTTTAAAATTCCGGTATTTTTAGCTCTGTCCAAATCTACCCCTAAATTTGCAATGTATTTAAAGGCATTTCAAGAGGCCTTTTCCCAACCGGAATTTGTTAAAAGTGTCAAAGAAGAAATTTTACGTATGATAGAAGAAGAATTAGCGGCTAATGAAGGAATTGTTCCGCCGTCTTTTGCCAATGCGCAACGAATGGAAGTTGAAACAAAAGGTGAAGATACGGAAAAAGCACCTGTTCAGCTAGAGACGGGTAATAAAAGTAACGCTCAACAATTTGAGGAAATTTTAGAAGGTTTATAGGAGGAAAATATGGTTCTTTTGGTTCATAACAGCGTTTTACCGCAATGCCGCAAAATCCGCGTTTTGATGGCAGAAAAAAAGATGCTGTTCGTGTTAAAGGAGGAAAATCCGTGGAACTTATCCAAGGATGTGTTAAAAATTAATCCTGCCGGCGAGTTACCGATTTTCATTTATGACGGCAATATCATTGCCGGCAACTATGCCATTACCGAATTTTTGGAAGAAACCTATACTCAAAATCGACTAATTCAGGGTAATAATAAAGAACGAGCTGAAATTCGTCGCCTGATAGATTGGTTTGATAATAAATTTTATCGCGATGTTTATCAATATATTGCCGGTGAAAAAATCTATAAACGCTTTGTTTTGCACCAAGCTCCGGAATCGAAGCGCATAAAAGCCGGACTGAATAATTTGCGTTTTCATTTGGAATATATTGATTGGATGGCAGAACGCAACAATTATTTAGCCGGTGGTGATTTTTCTTTGGCGGATATAAGTGCGGCAGCGCAACTCTCGGTTATAGATTATCTTGGAGATGTTCCGTGGGACGAATATAAAAATGCCCAATTATGGTATTCGAAAATAAAATCAAGACCGAGCTTTAAGGAAATATTGAATGATAGAATTCGTGGAATATATCCTTCAAAACACTATGCAGATTTGGATTTTTAAGATGATGAAAAATTTACTTTATATATCTTTGATTTTGACAGTTATGACCTTAGGAGCCTGCAGCGGTGGCAAAGGTCAGGTCATCTATAACTGGGAAAAAGAAGATACCGGTGTAGCAAAATTTTCTCGCGACCACTCGGAATGTATGCGCAAGGCAGAACCTTGGTACTATTGGCCGGACGTAGCCAGTTGGTTTTATTCGGAAGAATACCGCTATGATATTCGCGTAGATTGGCATCAGGAAAAAGGCATTTGGGCAAGCTACGTACCTTACCGCGGGGCCTCGCCGTTGCTAGTTAATTCCATTCGCAATTCAGCTCGTGCCGACCCTAAAACTTATCGTTTATGTATGGAAAAACGCGGTTATTGGCATCGTCGCTACGATATTCCGACGGTGACGAACATTTTTGTTTATCATCCGCAACTCCCTAGAGATACCATACCGTTTGCCGATTATAACTATTATTGATAGTCGGAGTAAACATGTAAAAAGCCGCCTTTTGTAGGCGGCTTTACGTTCAATGCAACAAAACTAAATATCCAAGTTTTGCACTTTCAGAGCATTTTCTTGTATGAACTCTTTACGCGGTTCAACCACATCTCCCATCAGGGTAGAAAATGCTTCATCTGCCTCTTCAACACTGTCAATTTTTACCTGTAACAGCGAACGAGCTTCCGGATCAAGGGTAGTTTCCCACAATTGTTCAGGGTTCATTTCTCCCAAACCTTTGTAGCGTTGAATGCTGATACCTTTTTTGCCTGCGGCTGTTACGGCATTCATCAGGCTTACCGGTCCGTCAACACGTTTTACACCCATTGATTTGGTAGTTAATTTAGACGATTGAGCAAAGTTTTCCAACAAGAAATTGTGCATATTATTAAGCACTTGTCCTTCCGGACTTTCTAAAATATTTGCACCTATAACATGTTCTTCTTTTACTCCACGCAAAACGCGATAAAAAACAATACCGCCTTCGTTGTTGATTTCGGCCTTCCAACCGCGATCATATTCGGCTTCCAAAGTATCTAAACGTTCTGCCATTTGTTCAATTTCCGTTTGTAACTTTGCTTTGTCATTCAAAAGATTGCGATCAAATAGACCCCAAATTGCTAATTGTTCAACAATCTTTTCCGGAGCTTTCAAAGTTAAGGCCTTAATCATACTGTTGGCTTTTTTGGTGCTTTCTACAAAAGCTATTAAATCTTGACCGATTAATTTTTCACCATGAGCCGTTTCTAAAGAACCTTCTTCGCATCCACCATGAATAAGGTAGTCTTCCATCTCGCGGTCATCTTTAATATATATAATCGAATTACCGCGTTTCGCTTTGTAAAGCGGAGGTTGAGCAATGTAAACATAGCCGCGACGAATAAGCTCAGGCATTTGACGATAAAAGAATGTCAGTAATAAAGTACGAATATGTGCACCATCGACATCAGCATCGGTCATAATGATAATCTTGTGATAACGGCATTTATCTGCATCAAAGTCATCGCGACCTATACCTGTACCAAATGCGGTAATCATCATGCCGATTTCGGCTGAACTCAACATACGATCAAAACGTGCACGCTCCACATTCAAAATTTTACCGCGCAGAGGCATAATTGCCTGATATTTACGGTCACGTCCCTGTTTGGCCGAACCGCCTGCCGAATCTCCCTCAACGATGAAAACTTCTGACAGAGCCGGATCCTTTTCCGAACAATCGGCTAATTTACCAGGCAAAGATGCAATATCCAATACTCCTTTGCGACGTGTTAATTCACGTGCTTTGCGTGCCGCCTCACGTGCGGATGCCGCTTCAACAATTTTGCCGACAATAATTTTAGCTTCTGCCGGATGTTCTTCCAGCCATTCTTTCAGCTTATCTCCAACAATATTTTCCACTACCGGACGTACTTCGGAAGAAACCAATTTGTCTTTGGTTTGTGATGAAAACTTAGGATCCGGAGCTTTAACCGACAGCACACAGGTCAATCCTTCGCGCATATCTTCACCGGTAATAATATCTTTATCCTTCTTCAACAAACCGTTTTCTTGAATGTAGTTATTGAATGTACGAGTTAATGCACCGCGGAAACCCGCTAAGTGCGTTCCGCCGTCTTTTTGCGGAATGTTGTTGGTAAAACAAAGCATACTTTCGTTGTATGAATTGGTCCATTGCATCGCTAATTCTACTGAAATATCATTATTCTGTCCGCTAATGGCAATAGTATTTTCATGCAAAGGAGCCTTTGATTTATTTAGGTGCGCCACAAATGCGGTCAACCCACCTTCATAATGAAAATCAATTTCTTTTGTTTCAGCACCGCGATTATCAATCAGTTTAAGGAATACACCGGAGTTTAAAAAGGCTTTTTCTCTTATAGCTCTTTCCAGTGTTTCAAAACTGAATTCGGTTTGCGTAAATGTCTGAGGAGACGGTAAAAATGTTACTTCCGTACCGTGTAAGTTCGGTGTTTGTGCCGTGACATGAATATGCTCAACCACATTACCGTCAGCAAAAGTTGCCTCATATTGTTGATCATTGCGCCAGATTTTAAGCTTTAACCAAGTAGAAAGAGCATTAACCACAGAAACACCGACACCGTGCAAACCGCCGGAAACTTTATAAGAGTTATTATCAAACTTACCGCCCGAATGCAATTCTGTCATAATAACTTCAGCAGCCGAAACACCTTCTTCTTTATGTGTATCAACCGGCATACCGCGGCCGTTATCGCGAATGGTTGCCGAACCGTCGGGATTTAAAATAACCACCGTTTTATCACAATACCCTGCCAACGCCTCATCAATGGCGTTATCCAATACTTCATAAATCATGTGGTGTAAACCCGAGCCGTCATCGGTATCGCCGATATACATCCCCGGTCTTTTACGAACGGCATCAAGTCCGCGCAAAACCTTAATTGAATCGGCATTATATTCTTCTTCGCCCTTAATGTATTCTTCTTCTGTTAAATCGCTCATTATATCCTCATCGAAAATATGTTCACATTGTGCTCTAATATAGCGCAAAGGCTCAAAATTACCAAGCACAAAATCAAAGTTATGAACGGAAAATAATGATAATTAAACTATGCTTTTAATTTTTTCAAAAATTTACCTATTTTTTCATTTATACGAATGCCGTCCTTCGGAGTTACCTTAATTAAACCGAATAATCGTGGCTTGATTTTACTGAAATCAATAGGAGCAAAAATAGCCGGATTGGTAGTTAAAGCTTTATACGCGCCATCAAAATCTTTTTGTGCAACGCGGAAATAGTTGCTAATAAGGCGTTCCGCATCAATCGGAAAATTACGTTTTTCCACTTCTTCTACAAATTTTCTCTGACGTTCCTTACGAGCTAAATATTCTTCATACATGATACGTTTGATGTGAGATTCGCGATATTTTATCAATTTAGCCTGATATGCCAATTCGCAACTTTCCATATCAATTAAGACTTCTACGTAGGATATAACGGCTAATTGCAAGTCTTGATCGCTGAGTTTCTCTGCAAAGTTTAAGAATTCTTCATCGCTTGATGCCGGAGAAAACTTTCCAACGCTGTCAGGAAACATTTGTGACAGCAGAGTCCAACCGTTGACCAAGTCGTTAGATACAAACTTCCCGATACTTGGTTTATAATTTGGATATAAATCGTCAATATCAAATAAGCATTCAAAAGGATGTTTTAATTTATTTTGTGCCAGTTTATTAACAGACATTTGAAAATTTAAATATGCTTGAGCCAATTCCGATTCGTCAG
>CADBMG010000004.1 GCA_902795745.1 uncultured Pseudomonadota bacterium | reverse complement strand
CCATTTTTTGAAAAATTAAAGGCTTGCCGGAACTCGTGGCAAATAAACAAATTGATAAAGACAATAGGGAGTTCTTTGAAAATAACCTTTTAAGAGGTTTTCAGACCAATCATCTTGCTTATAGCAACAATTCCGTTACGCTTCAACTTCGCATCAACAACCGAAAATTTTTCTCCGATTTGTTAACCAAATAATCAACAGCATAATTTACATCATTATATACAAGCTCAATTAGTTTAATATTTTTTTCGCTATTTGTCAAATTAAAAATATATTTTATTGCTTTGAATAAAAAATGCGCAGAAAACTCAAAAAGTACTTTACAAATACAAAAAATGTGTTATAAACCTTGACAGCATAACAAATATTATCAAAGTCGGAGCAATGAGCTCCGCTTTTTTATTAAAGGATTAATGATGCAAAAACATTATTTACAAGATATGATTGAGCCGGTGGTAACGGAAAAAGGATTTGAGCTTGTACGCGTTATCACAATCGGTCAGTCTAATCCGACATTACAGGTCATGATTGATTCCACAGATGGCCATGACATCACGGTTGATGATTGTGCCGTTGTGAGCCATGCTCTTTCTGAAATGTTGGATGAAAAAGATCCGATTGAAAGCCGTTATTCTTTGGAAGTAAGTTCTCCGGGGCTCGACAGACCTTTAACAAAGTTGGAACATTTTAAGCGTTTTACTGGTTATGAAATAAAACTTGAAACTGAAGAAAAAGTAGAAATGAGAAAACGCTTTAAAGGTAAAATTATCGCTGTTGACGGCAATAATATAATGCTGGCAATGGAGGAAGAACAATACACAATTCCGTTTGAACTGATAAGCAAAGCGAAATTGGTTATCACTGATGAATTGTGGGCTGAGTATATGGCAGCGCACGAAGTTGCCGATTTTTAATTTATATTAAGAACGAGGGAAAAATGGAAAATTTTGAAAATATGCCAAGACCTGAAATTGTAGCCGTTGCCGATGCGGTGGCGCAAGAAAAAGATATTAATCGCGAAGACGTATTTACTGCAATGGAAGTTGCCATTCAAAAAGCTGGTCGTACCAAGTATGGTGCAGAACATGACATCAGAGCAAAAATCGACCGCAAAACCGGTGCAATTGCTTTGTCTCGTTATCGTGAGGTTGTGGCAGATGATGCTGTTATCGAAAATGATGCAGCACAGATTCGCTTAATCGATGCTCATGATTATGATAAAAACTATAAAGTAGGAGATTTTATCATAGATCCGCTTCCACCGATTGATTTTGGTCGTATTGCCGCACAAACGGCCAAGCAGGTGATTATGCAGAAAGTGCGTGAAGCAGAGCGTAATAAACAGTATGAAGAATATAAAGAGAAAGTCGGTACAATTATAAATGGTACGGTTAAGCGTGTGGAACTTAACAGCCGCGGTTTTATCAGCAATGTTGTGTTGGATATCGGTAAGACAGAAGCCATTTTGCGTTACGATGAAATTATTCCACGTGAGCATTTTAAAAGCGGTGATAGAGTGCGTGCTTATGTGCTTGATGTACGTCGTGAAGTTAAAGGTCCGCAAATTTTCTTATCACGTACATGCCCTGAGTTTATGGCTAAATTGTTTACACAGGAAGTTCCTGAAATATATGACGGTGTAGTACAAATTATGGGGGTTGCTCGTGATCCGGGTTCTAAGGCTAAAATAGCGGTTAGAGCCAATGATAAAACGGTTGATCCGGTTGGAGCATGCGTAGGTTTGCGCGGTATCCGTGTTCAGGCTGTGGTTACCGAATTGCAGGGCGAAAAAATTGATATTGTACCTTATTCCGAAGACAAAGCGCAGTATATTGTGAGTGCATTGGCTCCGGCAGAGGTTACAAAAGTGGTTATTGATGAAGAAAATAACCGTATTGAAGCCGTTGTTGCGGAAGATCAATTTTCTTTGGCCATCGGTCGTCGCGGGCAGAATGTAAAATTAGCATCACAGCTTCTTGATTCGCAAATTGATGTTTTGACTGAAGAACAGGAGCAAGAACGTCGTTCCAATGAAAATAAGGTTCGTACTCAACGCTTTATGGAAGCTTTGGATGTTGATGATATGATTGCTCATTTGCTTGTAGCCGAAGGATTTTCGACAGTTGATGAAGTGGCAATGGTAGAATTAAGTGAATTGTCTGAAATCGAAGGTTTTGATGAAGATATTGCTCAAGAGTTGCAAAATAGAGCTAAAGAATTTGTGGAAAAACGCAATGCAGAATTTGTAGCCAAGAGTAAAAAGCTCAAAATTGATGAAAGTTTGAAAACGGTTGAAGGTTTGGATCAGGATATGATTTTAACCTTGGCAGAAAAAGGTGTTAAGAATATTGATGATTTGGCGGATTTAGCTGCCGATGAGTTGATTGAAATGCTGGGAGAAGATACACTTTCCGAAACTGAGGCCAACGATATAATTATGGCGGCGCGTGAGCACTGGTTTGCCGAGGGACAAAAAGAAGACTAATTTTAGGATTTTTTTCGGTATAGACAATGGTTGATGAGTTAGAAATGAGAAAATGTGTTTGGAGCGGACAGGTTAAAGACAAGGCGGAATTGTTACGCTTTGTGGTGCTCAAAAATGGTACCTGTTTGCCTGATTTTAATAAAAAAATCGATGGACGCGGATTTTATCTTTCTAACTCTAAACAATTGTTGTTGGATTTAATGCAAAAGAAAAAACCACTCAATAAGATATTGCATAGAGATGTTATTCTGGCGGAGGATATGCCGCAAATTGTTGAGCAGATTTTGCGTAAAAAAGCATTAGATGCCATAAATTTGGCTCGTAAATCCGGTGATTTAGTATTGGGGTTTGAAAAAGTAAAAGAATGTATAGAAAAAGGTCAGGCCGCCTTTGTGATTGAAGCAACAGATGCCGGTAATGACGGCAGGCAAAAGATTGCATCAATGGTCGCAGATATGGAACAATATGTATTGTTTGATGTTGCAACGCTGAGCAATGCTTTGAACCGAGAAAATACAGTTCATCTGGCCGTTAAAAAAGGTAAGATGAGCAAAATGGTCGGCTTAGCCATGCAACGCTATAAGATATTTTTGAATGCATAACGGAGAATAATATTAATGACAGAAGAAAGCACAAAAGGGAAATTAACATTGTCCGGAAAATCGACACTGACGTTGAAAAAAACAGGAAAGACGGCAGCTTCTGACGGTAAAAAAGTCGTGCAGGTCGAAGTGCGCAAAAAGAGAATCATCAGTCCGGTTAAACCTGTTGCTAAAAAAGAAGAAATAGATGAAGCAACGGCGCAAAAGTTAAAGCTTTTGGCTGAAGCTAAGCTGCATGATGCAAAGCGTAAGCAGGAAGAAGAAGCAAAAGAGGCTATGCGCATTAAGCAAAAAGAGGAACAGGCAGCAGAAACTGCTCGTCAGGAAGCCGAAAAAGCTGAACAAATAGCTAAACAAAAAGCTGAAAATGAGGCAATGGAGCAGGCGAGACTGAAAGAGGAAAATATTGTTTCCGCTAAAAATGAAAATACGGAATATCGCAATAAAAAGAACAAGGATTATGATGAAGATGATGATGAAGATGACGATGTTACGTATTATAAAAAAGGCAAAAAATCTGCGGTTGTTGTTGAAAAACGTGTGATGACCAAGGAAGAAACATTCGAACAAGAGCGTAAAAAAATTCAAAAGCGCAGTTTTGAGCCACAACGTCGCAATAATAACAATAAGATAAACATAAACAGCTATATGTTCGGCAGTGATGACGATGATGATTATGGCTATGCACCGCAACGTCGTTTTAAGAAAAAACAGCCAAAACAGGTACAAGCTCCGGTTGCTCCGGCAGAAAAGGTCATAAAGGAAGTTATTATTCCTGAAACAATCACGGTTCAAGAGCTGGCTAATCGTATGGCTGAAAAAAGTGCTGATGTGATTAAACGCCTGATGTCTATGGGGGTTATGGCAACTATTAACCAAGCCATTGATGCCGATACGGCACAGATTATCGTTGAAGATATGGGGCACAAGTTTAAACGTGTAGCAGATAGTGATGTTGAAGAAGGTTTAGGCGGTGAGGAAGATGCTGCGGAAGAGTTATTGCCGCGGGCACCGATTGTAACGGTTATGGGACACGTTGACCATGGTAAAACTTCATTATTAGATGCTTTACGTGAAACAAATGTTGTCGCTAAAGAGGCCGGTGGTATTACGCAGCATATCGGTGCTTATCAAATAACCGTGGCAAACGGGCAGAAAATTACGTTTATTGATACTCCGGGACATGAGGCTTTTTCGGAGATGCGGGCGAGAGGTGCCAAAGTTACGGATATTGTGGTGTTGGTAGTTGCTGCCAATGATGGCGTCATGCCGCAAACAATTGAGGCAATTCGCCATGCCCAAGCGGCAGAAGTGCCTATTGTGGTGGCAATTAATAAAATAGATTTGCCTGGTGCGGATCCGATGCACATCAAAACAGAGTTGCTACAATATGGTATAGGCGTTGAAGAAATGGGCGGAGAGTCCTTGTGTGCAGAGATTTCTGCCAAAAAGCGCATAAATATTGATAAATTGGTCGATGCTATTTTGTTGCAAGCAGAAATGCTTGATTTGAAGGCTAATCCTAACCGCATTGCCGAAGGAGCTGTGGTGGAAGCTAAGATGGAAAAGGGACGCGGTTCTGTGGCAACAGTG
>CADBMG010000003.1 GCA_902795745.1 uncultured Pseudomonadota bacterium | reverse complement strand
CTATGTAAAACGGCTTATTTTGCCGCCCACCGATCATCATATAGAGATAATCACCGGACTTGCAAAATTAACGTTTTGCATCAACGCACATAAAGAGGTTTCCACACCTCGGGCAAGTCTTTTCACCTTGCTTAACTACAATTTAACAAAAATCAAAATATTTGTCAAGATATTTTTTATAAAGAAAAATAAATGAACGCGCCATTGTTGGCAAAAGCAAGGCAATCTCGGCAAGGAAAGGAAGTATTGATACCCTAAACAATAATTCATAGTTTGACGAATTAGAAATTGTTGGGTAATTTTTAACTTAGATTTTTGAAAAACGGAAGATTGCTCGAATACCTGAGTTATCTTTATTTTACATACGGATTGTTGCCTTTGCGCACGGTTATCCTAAGCGGAACACCGCCTAAATCAAAAGTTTGGCGCAGACTGTTGGTCAAATAGCGTAAATACGATTCCGGCAACCCTTCCGGATTACTGGAAAAAATAAAAAATGAAGGAGGTCGGGTTTTGGCCTGAGTTACGTATTTTAGTTTGATACGACGTTTGTTTTTACCTAACGGAGCCGGATTTTGCTCTTGCACATCGGCAAACCACTTGTTCAGCGGAGCGGTAGGAATGCGCATGTTCCAACGCTTATAAACTTTTTGTACAGCTCGCATCAGTTTATCCAAGCCTTCCTTTTTCAATGCAGAAATTGTTACGGTTGGCACGCCTGCAATTTGTGTTAATGATGTTTCCAATTTGTAATTAAGTTTATCAAGAGATTCTTTACGCTTGGCAATATCCCATTTATTAACAGCTATAACCAAAGCGCGCCCTTCATCTACGGTTTTGCGCGCAATAGTTAAATCCTGTTTATCCAATACGGCATCAGCATCTAATACTAAAACCACTACTTGTGCCATATTTGCAGCATAAATTGTACTTTCTACCGACATTTTTTCCAGCGAATTAACTACTTTTGCCTGTTTACGAAGACCGGCAGTATCAACCAATTTAAAACGCTGACCTTGCCATTGCCATTCGGTAGTTATTGCATCTCTTGTCATACCGGCTTCCGGTCCGGTTAACATTCTCTCATGACCCAGCAAAGCATTAACTAATGTCGATTTTCCGACATTAGGGCGACCGACAAAAGCAATTTGTATCGGTTTTTCGTCATTTTCTTCTTCTTCTTCTTGTTTTTCTTGCTCTTTTTGCTTTTGTTCAGCAAGCGGCAGCAGTTCCATATATAAATCATCGAATCCGATACCGTGTTCAGCGGAAAAAGGAATAGGTTGTCCTAAACCGAGTTTATATGCTTCATGAATAGCATCTTCGTGCTTTTTTCCTTCACACTTATTGGCCAATAAAATAACCGGCTTTTGGGTCTTACGTACCAAATCGGCAAAAAATTCGTCATAAGGTTGCAAACCTGCACGTGCATCAAACATAAACAAGCAAACATCAGCATCATTAATTGCCATTTGTGTTTGCTTCCACATTCTTTGTTCCATGTTATCGGTGGTCGAATATTCGTATCCGGCAGTGTCAATAACCGTTAATTCAATGTCTTTAAGTTTGGCCGGAGCCATTTTACGGTCACGCGTTACACCTGGTTGGTCGTGAACGATTGCCAGTTTTTTACCAACCAAACGATTAAATAATGTCGATTTTCCGACATTCGGTCTACCGATAATTGCCAGTGTAAGCACGTTTTTTCTCCTACTTGTAGGCCAAGAGCTTAGCGTTTGCCGTTACAAAAAGTACATACCCGTTAGCGGCTATCGGAGCGGCATTAAGCGTTTCATCAGTATCAAGACGTTCAATTATGTTGCCGCTTTTCGGATCGTAGAACAAAACATCACCGTTTGAAAGAGCTACAACCAAACGACTGTCAATCATAACCGGAGCAAAGATTCTGTCGCTTTTTTTCTTCTTGCCGAAATCGATATTTTTAGCCCACAAAATCCTACCGTTATCTTTACTGAGGGCAACCAATTCCTGTTTGCCGCTAATAACAAACAAAGTATTTCCCGCCAGTAAAGGTGTATTTATTCCACCAATGGATTTTTCCCAAATGCGTGTTCCGGTGCGGATATTTGTTGCAATCATTACATTGGAACGACCGAGAGCATATACTGTTCCGCCCTCGACAACCGGAGCTGCCTTAATGGTGTGTAAGTAAGTTGATGAATATGCTTGACGTTGAGAGATAAGCGTATCAGACCATAGCGGTGTGCCGATTGTACCGTTAAATGCCTGTAATTCTCCATTTGAAAAACCTGTAATTATAACATCCAGTGATGGGCTGTAAGCCGGAGTAGAACCACCGACCATGGTGGTGTTTTCCATAGCTATATCATAGTCCCAAAGTTTTTCACCGTTACGAACGTCAAGAGCGATTAATTTATTATCAACGCTTTGAACTAAAATCTTACCGGCTGCAATAACCGGAGCAATGCGTAAAAGTGTATGCGTGTCCTTTTGCCACAAAATCTTACCATCTTCGGCGTTGACGGCAAAGACTGTGCCAAATCCTGTGGTCGCGTAAATGACACCGCCTTCCATAGCCATACCAACACCTTTTATTGCCGTGTCATCAACATACTTATCCTTAGATTCAAGCATTGTACCCCAAATAGTTTCACCGTCGCTTAATCTAAATGCCCGCATTAAACCTTCCGCATCAAGAGTATAAGCATATCCTCCGTTGATGAGAGGTTGTGAAATCAAAAATTCATGTTTGGAACTGCCTTTGCCAAAGTCAACCTTCCAAGCCTTGGCAAAACGAGCTCCCATTTGTATGTTTGGTATGACGTGCTGAGCGTTTACATCAGTTTGTCGCCAAGCCGGATTAGCAACAGCGGAAGGCAACTGAATCTTAGTTGCTCCGTTTGCTATTTCCGCTTTCAGAGCTACTTCCTGATCAAGTACTGAAATGCGTTGTCCTTGCGGTAACACCTTGTCAGAGCATCCGCTGAGCAGTATAATCGCCAGCAGACTGCTCGTAATTGTCCGAGATTTTATTTTTAACATTCTATCCTCTTTATAAATTACATATTGCCCAGTGATGCAAGCATATCTTGTATTTTGGTTTTGAAGTTTTCCGGCAAATCTTTAATTTTGAGAATATTCTCATAAATATTTTGTGCCGTTTCTACATCGCCGTCACGAATGGCAGCCATCGCCAACAGGTCTTGCGCCAATGGACTCCAAGATGTATTCTCATCCAAAAGCGGTTTCAACATCATTTCCAGTTCCTGACGAGAAATTGTATCTACTTTGTATGTTGCTAATTTAATTAGGGCTATATGGCGCACTTCTTCTCCGACAGATTCATCTTTAATCAGATTTTGCAAGGTTAATAATGCCTCGTCGGTTTTATCCAGATTGAACAAAACATTAGCTATTTGCAATTTAGCAAAATCGCTGAAAATTCCTTGATTGTCATTGGAAATTTTTTGCAAAGCGGCAAGAGTTTGTTCAGGATTTTCCCGCAGCTGAGAAGCTATCATATAGTTTTCGGTATTAGCTTGATTTTGTGCGACTTTCCAACTCTTAATTTTTTCAAAAGATACAGTAGCAGAAACGGTTAAGATTACGAACAAAATAACAAAAATACCGTATTTGTTCCATAACGCTTTGAAGTTGTCGTTTTTAACGTCTTCATCTACCTCATTAATGAAGGCATCGGTGAACTCAGGATTGATTTTTGAGGTGTCCTTTACTACTCTGCGAGTGTTGACGGTGGTAGATGAAGTATCTTTTTTAGCAGTTGTTTTTTTTACACTTTTAGCCATGTTTGTATTCCTTTTATTAAATCAAATTAATACATCAATAACAAAAAATGCTGCATAAAGCAAACATTTTTTGAAAAACTTTTCTTACTTTGCTATTTCTTTTATTACGAATCCACGCACCCAACGCAAAACTTCAACCGGCATGTTTTTTCCGAAAATTAAGCTTCTGTCATTTGAGATAATTGATAAATAATAGCGATCGGTTGTAGGATTGTGACCAATGTCAACGGCAGCGATTTGATCTTTTTGTACGTATTCACTGTCGCGACGCAAAAACAAAATGTTATGACCAAGTAAAATTCTGTCATCGTTTATTATCAGAACGTCTTTACTAAATAAGCTGATAACTGATAACAAAATGACAATAAGGCAAAAGATTATTGCTGCTGTAAAAGTTCCCAGACCGATGTATGTTAATACAAGCTCATAATTTATTACAGCGCTTATGGCCAGTGAGCTTAATATTACGATACCAAGCATAGCCAAAAGGCTGTATACATCGAAAAACAGTTGGCGTTCTTTGATAATAGTCCGGTCATCTTTTTTACGGCATTTTATTTCTGATGGTACATTGTTGTCTTCATAATATAGCGACTTTAAATGCCATTTGCCGACCATATCGCGTAGTGTTTTGTTAAGTTCGCTGTGATGGCGAGAAATCAGACCGTGATCAGTCATAAATAATGCCGGCATTTTAAGTTTTGCCGAATAATATTCCCATGCTTGTCGTACATTACGATTGCTGGTGGAAATGTACAACGGAATACGTTTTTTCTTTTCCGGATGATACAGTTCAATGATGTAGCGATTACGGCTTATTAAACCGAGTTGGTAATATTCTACTCTGAGAAGAACTCCCAAATAATTATATAAAGGTTCTGTTTCTGTTTTAGGCTCGCTAAAAATCGATTTGTGAGTTATGGATATATTTTCTCCGTCATAGCAGATAATTTTGCGTTGAAAGAAAGCATAAACAGACAGCATTACGATTAAAATGCCTAAAAATAACAGAATTCCGTCAAAAATATAACGCTGCAATAAGATGTCTTCCGGAGAAAACCTTGTCGGTAAATCAAAAGTATACACCTGTTCCGTGCCGTAGTAAAAATATGAAAATGCTTCAAAAGCCGCTAAGGCGATGAATGTTAAACCAAAGATAAAACCGAAAAATATAAGTTTTCCGGAGACACGATCTCGGCTTGTTGCCGGTAGTTTATCAATATTGAATCTGAACTTATAGCTGTAATGATTAGCGGTTTGGTTAAGCATGTTTATCTCCTTGTTTTGCTATTCATACATATACTTTACACAAATTTAAAAAAAAATCATCATTTTTTTAAATAATATTTGTTTTTATTGCATTAACGTTATAGAATGTATAAAAAATTTGTTGTGTCAGAGTGTTTAATGTTAATGGAAATGATGCTTGATTTATTGGATTTTTTTATGACCGCTCTAATTATTTTGAGTGGAATTTTTTCGGTATTTTTGCTTAGAGATTCGAAAAAACTGCGCGGAATGTTATATTTTTTGCTCGGTGGGGTAACATTTATTGGCGGGACTTATCTCGGGCAGCATGAGCATATTTTATACCAAATCGGATTGAACAGTAATTTTGTTACTTTTATTGTAATGCTGTTACTTTTAGCAGCATCGGTTTTGTGGATTAATGCATCTGCTGAAATTTATCATAATCGGGGAGCCAACATTGAAGCTCTGGGGTTATATATGGCATTAGGTTTGACGGTTTGTGCCTATTATGCGTTTATGGTTAATAACCAAAATTCGGCGAATATGGTAAGTGTTATTATTGTAAATGCAAGTTTGTTGCTTTTGCTCGTGTGTTTACTTTCGGGATTTATGCAAAACAAAAATATAGGCGGATTTTTGTTGATTGTCTCAGTTTTATTACTTTTGAGTAAATCGCTTGCGTTTACTTATATTACAAAGTTTTCGGAAACAAACACCTATATTTTTGATTGGTTGTGGCTTTATGTGTTTGCTTTTGCCGTGTTTTTAATAAAGATTAATGAGCAGCAAAGTCTATTGAAAAAAAGTTGGAATAAGGTTGATGCGCTTAATTTACAAATCAGCAATATGATTGATTCATCACCGTTTCCGATTGTAATTTCTAAAATTACGGGCGATAAATTGCTATTGATTAATACTGTGGCCTCACAGGCTTTTGGAATCAGTAAAAAAGAAGCGTCATTTCATAAGTTAAAGGATTTTTTTGTAGATGAAGTGAATCGGCAGAATTTTTTTGCGACATTGGAAAAAATGCACGAGGTAAGGGACTATGATTTAATGGTTTGTGATTTGGTAAATGCAACACCGTTTTGGCTTTCCGTTTCGGCAAAAACAATAGAATACAATAATGAAATGGCTATTTATATGGCTTTTCAAGATATTACAACTCGTAAAAACCGCGAATCGAAGTTACAAACTCAGGCTGACAGAGATCCTCTGACAATGGCATGGAATCGCCGTTATTTTGAAAAATTTGTGCCGGATTGCATCAATGAATGTATAAGAAAATCACAAAATTTCAGCTTGCTTTTGTTAGATGCCGATAAGTTCAAAAACGTTAATGATACATACGGTCATAAAATTGGCGATAAGGTTTTGATTGAACTTGCGCAAGTTTGTACTCATTCCTTGCGCGATGATGATGTTGTGGCCCGTTTTGGAGGAGAGGAGTTTGTGGTATTTTTGAATAATACAGACACTAATTCCGCAATCAAAGTAGCCGAACGTTTGCGGCAAAATATTGAAACGACATCTGTTAACGATGACAACGGTAACGAAATTAAATTTACGGTTAGCATCGGTGTTGTTTCTTCCGAACAGACGGCAAGTTTAGATATTTTGTTGCGTCAGGTTGACGATGCCATGTATTTGGCAAAGAAACGCGGACGTAATCAAATAGCTCTTTACGATGAACAAGCGGTTAAAGAGGTATTGAACAAGAAAACTCATAAGCAGAATAAAGATTTGCATCCTATTTTTCAAAATGAGGAAAATGAGGAGATTTCTTTGCTTGACAATTATGACGGGAAAATCTTATAAAGAGGCATTATGAATTGTCCGTATGTTGAAAATTGCGGGGGATGCCCGCTGCGAACGTTAAGTATTGATGATTATCGCAAAGTCAAGCAGAGTTGGTTTGCTCAGTTGCTTAAAGCAATTAAGCAAAATAGTATTTCTTTAGGGGAACCGATATTTGCAGATGACGGTTTGCGTAGGCGTGCTGAGTTGACATTTGTTTGGCATAAAAAGCATTTGAAACTCGGTTTTAATACTGCTGAAAGTCATGAAATTGTTGATATTGAACAATGTAAAGCACTGGAGCCTTCATTAAACGCAATATTGCCGGCAGTCAGACAATTTTTGCAAGATTTATGCTCGATTAATATATCTCAACGTATTAAGAATAAGGTGGTAGAAAAAAATATCACTTGCGGTGAAATTTGGCTGACTAAAGCCGATAACGGTATCGATATTTTACTTGAAATAGAAGAAGCGATAACTTTGGAACATCGATTCCTTATCAGTGATTTTACTCAGGCAAATACCGAAGTTGTTCGTGTTTCTGTCGGAAAAAAGAACGGGTATGCTGAAACAATAATTGAAAAGGTCAAGCCTTTTATAGATATTGTAGGTCAAAGAGTTTTTATCGGAGCAGGAACATTTTTGCAACCGTCAAAAGCCGGAGAAAAAGCCCTGATTGCTACGGTTATGAGATATGCCGGCAAAACGCAGGGACGGGTTGCCGATTTATTCTGCGGTATCGGGACATTTTCTTACCCGTTGGCAAAGAATATGAGGAATAAAATAACGGCAATTGATTCATCAACTGATTTGCTAAACGGTTTTCGTCAGACTGTAAATGCCTCGACTATTCCGAATATCGAAATTGTGCAGAAGAATCTGTTTAAATATCCGCTTGATGCCGAAGAGTTAAGAGGATTTGATTTAATTGTGTTTGATCCGCCGCGTGCCGGAGCTAGTGCTCAGGTAAAACAACTGGCGGATATGCCGTACGAGAACAAACCGCATAAAGTAATAGCCGTATCGTGTAATCCGCATACATTTATTAATGATGCCAATACTTTAATTGGCGGAGGATATGAAATAAGAGAAATGACGCTGGTTGACCAATTTGTTTACAGTAAACATTTTGAATTAGTAGCATTATTTGTAAAAAAGGAGAGTGTAAATGAGTTTGAATAATCAAAAATTACAGCAAATGGCAAATGCTATTCGTTTTTTGAGTGCCGAAGCCATTGAAAAAGCCAATTCCGGACATCCGGGGATGCCGCTCGGCATGGCTGATGTGGCGGCAGTGCTGTTTGGCAAATATATAAATGTGTGCCCTGATGCGCCGCGATGGTTCGACCGCGATAGATTTGTGCTTTCGGCAGGACATGGTTCAATGCTGCTTTATTCCTTATTTTATCTCCTCGGTTATCCGGATATAAGTATTGATGATATAAAGAACTTTCGCCAATTGGGGGCAAAAACTGCCGGTCATCCGGAATATGGACATTTGAGCGGTATAGATATGACGACAGGACCGTTGGGGCAGGGAATATCTTCCGCTGTGGGCATGGCTCTGGCCGAGCGTAGAATTAATGCCAAATTTGGCAACGAATTGTGTAATCACTACACTTATGTGATTTGCGGTGACGGTTGTTTGATGGAAGGAATTTCAGAAGAAGCAATTTCGCTTGCCGGATTGTGGAAACTTAATAAGCTGATTGTGTTTTGGGATAATAATAACATTACGATTGATGGTACGGTTGATAAGTCAAATAATACGGATCAAATTGCGCGTTTTCATGCGGTGGGATGGAATACAATTGAAATAAACGGACATGATTATGATGAAATTGCAGAAGCAATCGAAAAAGCGCAAAAATCAGATAAGCCGACATTAATAGATTGTAAAACGACTATCGGTTTTGGGGCACCTAATAAGCAAGGAACATCAAAGGTGCACGGTGCACCTCTCGGAGCAGAAGAATTGGCTTTGATGAAAGAAAAACTGGGCTGGTCAGCTGAGCCATTCGAAATTCCGGCGGAAATTATGGCTTCTTGGCGGGCAGCAGGTCAAAAATCGGCGATTAAATATCAAAATTGGCGGCATAAGGCTGTTAATAATAAGGAATTTTCGGCATATATTGCCGATGTTTTGCCGGACAATTGGGATAAAGCACTCAATGATTTGAAAGTAAAAACAATTAAAGAGCAAACTAAGGTGGCTACACGTAAGGCTTCGCAAATGTGTTTGGATAATTTGGTTAAATTTGTACCGCAAATGATAGGTGGTTCTGCCGATTTGGCGGCATCGAATTTGACTTTTGTTGAAGGTATGAAGACAATCACTGCGGCGGATTATGATGCCAATAATGTTATGTATGGCATAAGAGAACATGCAATGGGAGCAATTATGAACGGAATGGCATTGCATGGTGGTGTTATTCCTTACGGCGGAACATTTTTTGTGTTTTCCGATTATATGCGCCCGTCTATGCGTTTGGCTGCATTGATGGGACTGAGGGTTATTTATGTATTAACTCATGATTCGATAGGTGTGGGTGAAGACGGACCGACACATCAGCCGATAGAACATCTTGCAAGCTATAGAGCGATGCCTAATATTAATGTTTTTCGTCCTTGCGATGTGGTAGAAACAGCAGAAGCATGGCAAATAGCCGTAAGCACAGAAAATAAGCCGAGTATATTAGCTCTTTCGCGGCAAAGTGTGCCAACATTGCGAGAGGAGGTAAAGGAAAATAAAACAGCCAAAGGCGGTTATGTCATTTCTTCGGCAGATGGAGTTGCCAAAGCAACGGTTATTGCTACGGGAACGGAGGTTTCATTGGCAATTGCCGCGCAAAAGCAGTTGCGTAATTTGGGTATTGAAATCAATGTTGTTTCTATGCCATGCCAAGAATTGTTTGATTCTCAAACCGAAGAATATAAGCAAACGGTTTTGGGCTCTGCTCCGCGTATTGCCATTGAGGCCGGAACGACTTTCGGCTGGGAGCGTTATGTTGGTGCAAATGGGGCAATTATGGGTATTGATACATTCGGTGCTTCAGGTAAAGGTGAAGCGGTTTATGAGCATTTTGGTCTGACAGTAGATAATATTGTTGAAAAAGTTAAAATGTTTATATAAAGGCAGGAAAAAAGGTTTTTCAATGCAATTTTGCAAAACCAATAAAAAAAACACCCCGAAGGGTGTTCTTTTATTGGTGCCGACAGAGAGACTCGAACTCCCGACCCACTGATTACAAATCAGTAGCTCTACCAACTGAGCTATGTCGGCAATCGTTTCGCTATGTTATATAGATGATGTTTCAATACTTGTCAACAATATTTTTTATTTTTTTGAATAAATAATGAATGTTAAAAAAATCTTGATTTAAATATCGCTTTTGTTACAGTGTATTGTAGCAAAATATGAGATGATAAAAATATATGGTATAGGCTGTTTTAATGGAAAAAATCAATTTTGAAGATTCGTTTTATACGTCACAACTTATAACATACATCGGAAATAAACGAAATTTATTACCTTTCTTAAATTATGGATTTGAGACTGTAAAAGAAAAATTAGGAAAGAAAAAACTAAATATATTAGATGGGTTTAGCGGAAGCGGTGTAGTCAGTAGATTATTGAAAGCTCATGCGGATAAGTTATATTCAAACGATTTAGAAGCGTATTCTTGTATATGCAATAAGTGTTATTTAAGCAACAAATCTGAAATAGATGAAAAAAAAGTATATGCCGGAATTGATTTATTGAATCAGCAAAAGCAGCATTTAGCAGAAGGTTTTATAACAAAAAACTATTGTCCCGAAAACGATGCTAAAATATGTGAGGGAGAAAGAGTTTTTTATACCCATCGAAACGGGATGATTCTAGATACTTTAAAAAGGTGGATTTATTCTAATATTGCGGAAAAAGAGCAATGTTACTATTTAGCACCATTGATTGTGGAAGCCAGTATTCATACAAATACAAGCGGAGTATTTAAGGGTTTTCATAAAAAAAACGGAATCGGTCATTTTGGGGGAAGAGGCGAAAATGCTTTGTCAAGAATTATGGGTGAAATTGAGCCGAAATATCCGTTGTTCAGCCCTTATGAGTGTGAAGTGGAAGTAAAACAACAGGATATTAATAGTCTTGTTAAAGAGTTACCGGAGCTTGATTTGGTTTATTATGATCCGCCATATAATCAGCATCCTTACGGAAGCAATTATTTTATGTTGAATATATTAGCAACTCCGGAGGAAGAGGTTGCTATTCAAGACGGAGTGAGCGGAATAAGCATTGATTGGAACCGTAGCAATTACAATAAGCGGCAAGCGGCAATTGAAGGTATGGATGATTTGATATGCAATACAAATGCAAAATATATTTTAATCTCTTATAATAACGAGGGAATTATTCCCTTTGAAATATTTAAATCTATATTGGAAAAGTACGGTAAAGTGCAATTATTGCAACAAGATTATAATACATACAGAGGGTGTAGAAATTTAAGCAAGAGAAATATTAAAGTAAAAGAACTTTTGTGGATGCTTAAAAAATAATAATTTTCGTATGCTATAAAATGTTTCACGTGAAACATTTTGCGTTTTTACATGTTATTACAATATGTTATAATGCAAAATAAATAATAAAAATATCTATAAATGATAATTAATTTATTATTTAAGGAAAGGGTATTTCTGTTTTGTGCATTAGTTAATATGCCTTGCAGGGCATTGGGCTCTGTACCATTTTTCTCACTTATGTTGTTATTACAAATATGGCATACGTAACAACACTATCGGTATTGCTCGCTCCTTATTGCGGCGAAAAAAGGAAAACAAGAGCTATTGCAATAACAATTGCTGTGCGGCAGTTATGTCTTCTTCGTTATCTAAACGAGATTGCGGAGAGCAACCTCCTTCTGCATCGTGCTCAGTGCAGATGTCAGGTTCAACACCGTGTTCATGAATGACTTTACCGGACGGAGTGAAAAATTGTTCGGTTGTCAAAACAAGTGTACCGCCATTGCTCATTTTGGTTATGTTTTGAATTGTCCCCTTACCGAAAGTACGTGTGCCGATGATTTTTGCTCGCGATTGCTCTTGCAGTCCGGCGGCCAAAACTTCGGCGGCAGAAGCCGTATCTCCGTCAACCAGAATTATCAGCGGCTTTTCAAAAATACTATTTTCTTCAGTGGTGTAATAGTGTTGATGTGTTCCGTCGCGTGCTGCGGTATAGGTTATAATTGCGTTATCGATAAATAGACCTGCTGTTGTTAAAGCTTCGTTTAATATGCCGCCGCTGTTGCCTCGCAAATCTAAAATCACCGCTTTGCTCTCAGGATTGTTTTGCAGAGAATCTTTTATGCGAGCGGTTGTTTGCTTATTGAATATGCGCACGCGTATGTACAAAAACTCATCAATCATCCTATCGGAGTACAAATTGTAATAAGATTTATGCTGTTCATCTTCTTTGTAGTTGTATTGTGAGTAGTAATGAGAAAATTTATCCAAACTCTCTGTCATTTTTTTCATGAACAAATCCGGTAACTCATAATCTTTTAGGGCTATTTGCTCCGACATTTTGCCGGCGGCAGTCATGGCAGAAGAAATACTTTCAGTCCAAGCGGAAATATCGGTTATATCTTTGGGAAAAGGAATAATTGCGGATATTTTATTGTCGTGGTAAATGTAAATGCGTTCCGGTCCCTTGGAAACTGTAAAGCGCGAATCCATATCGTGCAAAAATTGCAGACCGTTGGTAATAAGTTGCGGATTATCAACTTCGTGCAGATATTCATTATTCAATGTTGTCAGCATTTCATTGAGCAATTGTTTATCAATATTCATTGCTTGGGCATTTGCGGTATATAAAAATATGCAAAATAAAAAGAACAGTTTTTTCATTATTCATCCTTAAAAGTTGCAATTAAAACAGTGTGATCCGATGATTTTTCACTAGCTCGATATTCACGGTCAATGCGGCAGTTTTGCAGACGATCGGTTAGGCGAGGAGAAGTGAATATATAGTCAATTCTCAAACCTAAATCATTAGCAAAAGCCGTTGCTCCATAGTCCCAATAAGTGTATCCGTTTACATTCGGATATAAATTGCGAAAAGTATCAGTATAACCCATATAGATAAGGCGGTTTAGTCGTTGCCACACTTCCGGCCGATAGAGAGCACTTCCGGCAAACAAATCGGGGTTATAGACATCTTGGGGGGTAAGCATGATGTTAAAATCGCCGGCTAAAATAACGTTTTTCCCACTCTTTAAGAGGTTTTCCGCGTGTTGCAGGAAGCAGTCCATCCATTTCAACTTATATTCAAAACGGGAATTATCGTTTAAATCGGTTTTAGGCGGATTGCCATTAGGCAAATATATTGAAGAAATGGTGTATTTCTGCCCTTTTACTGTTGTTTCAACTTCTAAATAGCGAGCCTGTTCATCAGCAAAATTCGGTAGATTTTCCGATATTATTTGCATTTGTGTCTTACTTAAAACTGCCACGCCGTTATAGCTTTTTTGCCCTAAAATCTTGGCATCATACCCAACCATTTGCAAATCAAAAAAAGGAAAATTATTAAATTCAGTTTTTATTTCCTGCAAAAGTACAACATCCGGCTGATTGTCACGCAACCAATCACAAAGCTGTGGCAGGCGAGCATTAACGGAATTGATATTTAACGTGGCAATTTTCATTTTTAATCCTCTTTTCTTACTATATAATGTTTTTTGTAAAATTAAAGATTTTTTTTCAGCTGTTAAGCTATTTTAAAACATTAACGCTTATATATAAAGTATGTGAATGAAAAAGGGGAATAACCATGTATCAAGATTTTTTCAATAAAAATGATGATTATTTAGACGAGTTTAAGCAAAAAGTGGCACGGCAAAAAATTGCCACCATTGAGGAACGCCGTTCGGAACTGGCTCGTGCTCGCAATAATTTTCTCGGTACATTTGCGGGAATTGCTTTGGCTGCGGTAGTGGGGTGGTTTGTACTCTCTCCGCAATATGCTGAGCAAAATAAAGATATACCGGTTATTCGCCGCCCGCAGACTGCAGTTAAGATTAAGCCGGATAATCCGGGAGGAATGGAAATTCCAAACCAAGATAAAGATGTGTATAACATCGTTGAAAAGAAGAATGTTGATAATACGATAGTTGAGAATCTGTTACCGGTTCCGGAGCAACCGAAATTACCGGATATTGTGCCGGAAGTGACAGATATTAATGAAAACGCTACGAATTTAGATGAAATCGTCGAAGAAGTCAATGAGCCGACTTCGGAAGTTGCAGCAGTGCCGGAAAAACCTGTCGAGATTTTGGATAATACCAAAGAAAAAGTTACCGAAGCGATAGCTGAGCCGAAAGTCAAGTCGGAAGTAAAAGAAGAAATAAAGCCGGAAGTTAAAGAAACAGTTGCCGTCGGCGGTAAGTGGCAAATTCAATTGATTGCGTCAAAGAATAAGGAATCTGTTGAACAGACGTGGAAAAATCTATCGGCGAAGTATACGGATTTACAAAAGTTTACTCACGAAGTTCAGTCAACTGACTTAGGAGCGCAAGGAATTTTTTATCGCTTGCGGGCAGGGGCCTTTGCTACGCGTGATGATGCGGCAAAAGTTTGCGCATCGCTTAAAGCCAAAGGGTTAAATGACTGCATTGTAAAAGAGAGATAAAGCTAAGTTATGAAAGATATTTTGCCGGTATTTCTGTCCTGTCAGGGTTTTGAACTTTCAGATGGTGAAAAGCGGTTATTTGCATTGCATAATCCTTTAGGTGTATGTTTGTTTGCTAAGGGATGTACGAATATTAAAAACAAAGTGCAAGTTCGTAAACTAGTAAAACAAATTCAGGAAGTTGTTGAGCGAGATGATGTATTGATTGCGGTGGATCAGGAGGGCGGTCGTGTGCGGCGGCTTTTAGAACCGGAATGGACTAAAACAGCATCACAATCAGAAATTTTAACGCCGGAAATGGCAGAATTGCACGCTCAATTAATAAGTTACGATTTGAAAAGCAGTGGAATTAATGTTAATTTTGCTCCGGTTTTGGATGTAGAATATGAAAATACAAGTGCTGCCTTAAAGGGACGCTGTTTTGGCTCAAATAGCAAAGAAATTGCCAAGTTGGGAAAGACAATGGTTGAAACGTATGAAAAATGCGGTATCTGTCCGTGTGTGAAGCATCTACCGGGGCACGGAAGAGGGAAGGCGGATCCTCATTTGCAATTGCCGATGATTGATGCAGATATGAAGGCATTGGAAAATGACTTTTTCCCATTTAAGGAGCTTAAAAATGCCCCGATGGGAATGGTTGCTCATTTGGTGTTGCAAAAGATTGATGCCCATAATCCATCATCGTGTTCGGCAATTCTGATTCATAATATTATACGCGAGCACATCGGTTTTAGCGGTTTGTTGGTTTCAGATGCCATTATGATGAATGCTCTATCCGGCACAATTTCCGAGCGTGCAGAGCGATGTTATGATGCAGGATGCGATGCTATTTGTCTGGGAAATGCCGATTTTGCTGCCAATGAAGAATTGTGTCGTTGCAATTTGAAATTGACAGATGAAGCCCATGAAAGATTGAATAGAATAAGAGAAATCATAAAACAAGATGGTTTATCTCTTGATTATCAAAAGTTGCAAAAAAAGTATTGCGCAGAGGTAAAAAATATTATACCGTACAACAGTGAATATGATGCAACGGAGGTGTTAAGCCGATTGCGTGAAAAGAAGGGAGAAAGTAATGTTTAGTTGGTTATTAGTTATTTTGGCAGTGTTGGCAATTTTTAATGCCGAAAAATTGCCGGCTTGGAAAAAACTTGCGGAAGACAAATTTAAGGATAGTGTTGTTGCTGCAAAGGAGGGTTCAAAAATTGCCAAAGATAAGGTAAAAAAGGTTAAAGAAGAAATCGAACGTAAAAAAGATGCAGCACAAGCGAGCGAAACAGAGGAAAATACACCGGAGGAAATTGCAGAGTCGATGACATTTATGGATGCGTTTGTCGAAGCAGAAGAGCAAAAAAAAGTTGCTAACGGAAAGAAAAGTCTAAAAAAGCCAATGAATAAATAATAGGCAAAAAAATTGTATTTGTTTAAGAGGTGAGCTGCGGGCTTGCCTCTTTTTATTTTCGGAATAAATTTTTTATAAGTTTTCTAATATGTTTTACATAAAAATATTATTCAACTAATAGGAGTTATTTTAATTTTTAAATTTATTTTAATGGAAAATATTTGTTTTTAATCTTTTAGTTTATTTAAATTAATATTTCTATTTATTATTGTAATTTTGATTATCTGTCAAATGTTTTAAAATAAGCATATCTTAAGTTTAGTAATGATAATATTTTCTACCAATAAGTTTTAATTTAAAGTATAAAGATTAATATTTTATAATATCAATTAAAAATATTTATTTTCTGCAATGTGTCAATATTTGTAAAATAATGCATTTATATTTAAAAATCTACAATTCTTTAATTAGGAGTTATATTCTTAAATATCAACTAATAATTTGTTATATTTTGTCATTTTTTATCTACAAACTTCTGCCATAATTACTATTATACCTTTCGGGTGGATGAAAGAGATGAAGTGACTGATTCTGCATCATTTTTTCAAAAGGATTTTT
>CADBMG010000002.1 GCA_902795745.1 uncultured Pseudomonadota bacterium | reverse complement strand
TGCGCGGTGACATTTCCATATTGGCAATACCCTGCCCTCCGCGTCCGGTTACACGATACTCATATGATGATGAACGTTTACCGTAACCGGTAACGGTAACAGTGAGTAAAAATTCTTCCAATTCCTGCATTTGGGCAAATTTCTCTGCGGTCAGCAAGTTCAACAAACCGGTTTGATCGGCAGTTATGCAACTTGTTTCTCCCGATTCGTCATCAATTTTCTTCATTGCACTTGAAATGCGTAAATACTCATCACGTTCATCGGCACTGGCAGAAATATGCTTTAATATAGACATTGAAATAACTTCATCGCCCTTAGCTAAGCGAATACCACGAACTCCGGTTGAATTACGACCGACAAATACACGCAAATCTGACACCGGAAAACGAATACATTTACCTAAACGCGTTGCCAACATAATGTCGTTATTATCGTCACATAATGCCACATTAACTAATTTATCGCCCTCATCAAGCTTCATAGCGATTTTACCATTAGCCTGAACACGAACAAAATCCATCAGACTGTTACGGCGAATATTTCCGCTACGTGTAGCAAAAGCAATCGACAAACCTTGACACTCCTCTTCATTTTCCGGCAGTTTCATTATTGCCGTAATATTCTCCCCATTTTCGAGAGGTAACAAATTGATAAATGGCTTACCTTTCGATGTAGGTGAACCAAGTGGCAACTTATAAACTTTAAGCTTATAAACTATGCCGCGACTTGAAAAGAACAGTACCGGAGTATGAGTACTGGCAACAAACAAACGTGTCACAAAATCTTCTTCTTTTGTCGTCATACCAGATTTACCCTTACCACCGCGTTTTTGTGCTTTATAGGCATTCAGCGGTACACGTTTAATATAACCTTCTTCGGTTACGGTAACCACCATTTCTTCACGTTGAATAAGCGATTCTATATCCTGATTATACTCAATATCCTCAATAGAAGTTAAACGCGGTGTAGCATATTCATCTTTAACCGCTACCAACTCGTCACGCATAATGCCGTAGAGTTTCTCGCGGCTGGATAAAATTGATAAGTATTCTTTAATATCTGCACCGAGAGCCACTAATTCGTCATGAATCTTGTCACGTTCCAATCCGGTTAAACGCTGTAATTTCAAGTCCAAAATAGCTTTTGCTTGATCTTCCGAAAGCTGATACATTCCGTTTTCCACTTTATGGTCCGGCTCATCGATCAAATCAACCCATGAGGCAATCGTTCCCGCCGGCCAAGGATTAGCCGTCAATCTGTCACGGGCATCTTGAGGTGTCGGTGCTGTTTTAATCAGTTCAATTACCGGATCAAGATTTTCAACTGCAATTGCCAGTCCGACCAAAATATGTGCTCTGTCGCGTGCTTTATTCAAACGGAACACTGTACGACGACGAATAACCTCCTCCCTGAATTCGATGAATGTGGATATAATATCGCGCAAATTCATCATCATCGGACGACCGCCGTTAATAGCAAGCATATTCATACCAAAACTGGTCTGCAATTCCGTATATTTATACAACTGATTTAAGATAACATCGGCTTGAAAATCACGCTTAATCTCAATTACGATGCGCACACCCTGACGATCTGATTCATCACGAATATCTGAAATACCCTCAATACGTTTATCTTTGACCAATTCGGCAATGTGTGCCACTAAATTAGCTTTATTAACCTGATACGGTACCTCGTGAACAATAATCGCTTCTTTATCTTTGCGAATTTCCTCAATTGTACACTTAGAACGCATCATTACCGAGCCGCGACCTGTTAAATAGGCCTGACGAGCTCCTCCGTAGCCTAAAATCAATCCACCGGTTGGAAAATCCGGTCCCGGAACTATTTTGATTAAATCTTCAATCGAAATATCCGGATTGTCGATATAAGCACAACAAGCATCAATCACTTCACCCAAATTATGCGGCGGAATGTTGGTAGCCATACCGACGGCAATGCCGTTGCCGCCATTAACCAGCAAATTCGGAAAACGTGCCGGTAAAACCGTCGGTTCTTGTAACGATTCATCATAGTTAGGCATAAAGTCGACAGTATCTTCGTCCAAATTATCGGTCAAACAAGTGGCTACTTTGGCAAGTCTTGCTTCTGTATAACGCATAGCCGCAGCTCCATCGCCATCCATTGAGCCGAAGTTACCTTGCCCGTCTACCAAAGTCAAACGCATAGAAAACGGTTGCGCCATACGTACCATTGCTTCATAAATAGAGCTATCGCCATGCGGGTGATATTTACCCATAACATCACCAACGATACGAGCTGATTTACGATAAGGTTTGGTTGAATCATAACCGTTTTCAAACATTCCGTAAATAATGCGTCGATGCACCGGTTTCATACCGTCACGGGCATCAGGCAGCGCACGGGAAACAATTACGCTCATGGCATAATCCAAATAGCTACGGCGCATTTCTTCCGAAATCATAGTCGGGGCAATATTATCTGTCTTCACAACTTCTGTTGCTTCAATTTCATCAGTCACTTTATACCTCTTATATTCATTACAAATAAAACTAACTGAATATAGCAATATTCCTGCTGAATAGAAAGTTTTTTTTCCGTTTTATCCACCTTGAAAAGAGGTTAAATATTTTTTATTGGCGCACCGCTTGAGCTATCATATCTTCTGTTTGCCTATAAGCCGATGAAACATCATCGCTAATCCGACTTGTCCACCGATCATAAGCATTTTGTATCATTTGCTGAGCCATGGTTGAAAATTGAGTAACCGAACTTTCCAAAGATGCAGTCGGCGACGGATTTTTATCAAAGAAACCTTTTATAAAATAAAATAAGGCTAAAAAAATAAAGATATAAATTGCGTATTTTATAATTGTCCACATATTTTTCTCCTTCCCAGCCTATATATAAAGCAAAATACATTTTGCAATATGGCTTAACATAGACGTTAGGATAAAATGCGACTTGTTAAAATTAACGTATTTCCAAATTACTTTTGCAATAAAAATGTGCAAGGTCCGTCATTTATCAGTGCAACTTTCATATCAGCCTGAAAAATTCCCGTTTTAACTTCAATATCAAAGGTTTTTAATTTTTCTACAAAATATTCATATAATTTTTGTGCATCATCAGGCAAAGCCGCAGTTTCAAACCCCGGACGATTACCCCGACTGACATCGGCGGCCAGTGTGAATTGCGATACAGCTAAAATTTCTCCTCCCGTATCTTTTATTGATAAATTCATTTTATCATTTTCATCGGTAAGAATGAGCAAATTAGCAACCTTTTTAGCCAAATAGTCGGCTTGCTGTTCATTATCGCCTTTTTCTATGCCTACAAACAGTAAATAACCATTGTCTATGTTCGAAACCACTTTTCCAGCAACACTGACCGATGCGCTCAAAACCTTTTGCACCAATACTTTCATCTTTAGCCCTCATAAAACATGTAAGAAAATAAAACAGCCGCCACAATACCGATAAAATCGGCAAATAACGCACAAGGTAAAGCCGAACGCGTTTTGGCAATCTTTACCGCACCGAAATAAAGTGCTATAACGTAAAATGTGGTTTCAGTCGATCCCTGAATAGTTGATGCCACAAATGCCGGAAAACTGTCGGCTCCGTATGTTTGCATAGTCTCAATCATCATGGCTCGAGCTCCGTTGCCGGATAACGGCTTCATTAAGGCGGTAGGTAATGCCGGCAAAAAGTCAGTATTTATTCCCAAAAGATCAAAGAGCTGATTAAAACACCACACTACTCCGTCCAAAACTCCGGAATAACGCACCACTGATATAGCCGCCAACATTGCCACCAAATATGGAATAATCTGCACGGCAATGGTAAAACCTTCCTTAGCTCCATTAATGAAAGTTTCGTATAAATTAATCTTCTTGGAAGCTCCGTAAATCAAAAACAATGTAATAAAGCCTAAAATCAGCGCATTACCGAAAGTTTCGGAAATTTTTAAACGCTCTGCCGGAGCCAAAGTATAAAAATAAGTACAAATCCCGCCGATGAGTGCAATCAAACAAAATAAAAAAGTCAGCATAACACGGTTAAAAATATGCAGTTTTTGCGTAAATGCCACAGCTAAAAATCCCGCCAAAGTAGAACAAGTTGTTGCCAATAAAATTGGTATAAATACAGCACTAGGATTAACCGATCCTTGCAGATGACGGTACATCAATATAGATATCGGTAAAATCGTAATAGCCGAAGCATTTATCACAATAAACATGATTTGTGCATTTGATGCCGTATCTTTATGCGGATTATGCTCTTGCAACTGCTCCATTGCTTTTAACCCCATAGGAGTTGCCGCATTATCGAGTCCTAAAATATTGGCAGCCATATTCATCACTATTGAACCAATCGCCGGACTGTTTTCCGGTACTTCCGGCATCAGCACCTTAAAAAGAGGGCGTAAAACGCGCGCAATAACTGCGGTTAAGCCTGATTGTTCGGCAATTTTCAACAAACCGAGCCACAAACACAACATACCGGTCAAATTTAATGCCAACTGAAAAGCTCCCGTCGCTGCCGCAAAAAGTTGATTGGTCATCTGGCTCCAAATCTCAGCATTTCCCAACCACACAGCCTGAATCACTGCAGCTAAAAAACCGACTATAAAAAAAGCACTCCATATAATATTAAGCATCATCTTTCTCCTTGCATAGAAGTATGAAACATTATATTTAAAAAGCAAGTTTTGTTGTTATATTATTGACATAATTTTGAATTTACAGTTGACAGAATAGTAGAAAAATGGTAGAAATATACCAAAGAAAGGAATAATGATGAAATCTGATTTTTTTAAAAAGCATATAAAATATTTATCGCTTGCTGCTGTTACACTGTTAACTTTGGATTCTTGTAAAGATAAACCTTTTGCAGAAAAGCAACCAGTTGAACAGAAAGGTTTGTTGGATCCTACTCCGCAAAATGATTTTGACGTTTATAATACTGAGATTACTCTTAATCACGTAAATATTCCTGTTTGCAACAAACATGGAGAAATATTGCCGGATCGCTATATACTGACAAAGGGTCAAAACCCTGATGATTTTGCCGAATATCAAAATATCCGTACTGATTTTGTACGCAAAGCATTTATTAATGGCGATACTAAAGGAACATATGTTAAGGTTGGTCCTCATGGAGAACTTGTTGACGAGAATGGTAAATTTTTCGGATCGATTGTCGAACTTGACGGTCAAATCAGACACATTTCACCACGCAACATCGCCCAATATATGACTGATACTGAGAAAAAAAATCGCGCAGAAGTCTATACTCGTAAGCAACAAAGAGCATCTGCAACCAGTAGTGCAGTCAAGGATTCGATGTACATTCTGCAAGACACTACACAATTCAATAATGTTGTTGAAAAAGATACAACTCAACATCATAAGGATATAATTATCGGTACTGACACATTAAATGTGCTTGATAAAACATATGAATAATGGATACATATAACATGTTAATTAAGTAAATTTCTGACATTTGGATTAATTGTTATTTCAACTGCCATTATAGTCTCAGCTACATGTATAAGGCAATTATGAATAAAGCCATAACAGTCGTTTTAATATCACATAAAACGACCTAAAGAAGCGCATTTGGCTGGACTATACGTGTTGCCAAATAAAGAACAAAATTGCAAAAACGATAAATAAAACAACATACCACAACATGACCAACTCCTTTGTTATGGCATTATTCTAAACGCAAACATATTGATTGTCAATTTTTTTCGTAAAGCATCTTATATGTTTACAAACAGTCATCACCATTGAAGTTGTAATCTACCACCACATCATCACGCAATATAAACGATGTTTGACAATAATAAAGCGGCGAAAGTGCCATTGTACCGTATGACGGAACAGCCATGGCCTCATAATTAAGTTCATCGGCATACGGTTCAAAATCTCCGTCAAGCGGTGAATTGGTCACCTCATTATACGTAACCATTATCGTATTATCGTCAATCGGAGATGTCTGATTTGGCGTACCGAAAGCATCATAAAGCTGCTCGGCTGTTTTACCTTTCCATTGACTTAGCTTTTGTTCATAAGCAGCGTTCGGCGACGTAATATTGCATCCTGCCAATAAAAGCAGAAGAAGTCCTAAGCAGACTGTGTTTTGCATTATATTTTCCTTATATCTATACTTTCCATCTCACGCGTCAAGTGTTGCAGACGCGCTAATTTATCTGCGCTCATACGCACTGTATAAATATTATCTGTTTCTTGATTTTCAATCTTTTCTACACAACCGTTTTCATATAGCCACGCAATTGTTTTGCCGTCAGCGGTTGGTAATGTTATTTGACAAATTAGATGCTTGGCATTAAGCTGATGTTCAACTGCTTCCAGCAATTTTGCAATTCCCTCACCGCTAATGGCAGAAACCAAAACCTGACGTTCATGTCTTAGTGTTTTTTCTTGCCAATGTTTTCTACCGCTGTCATCCAATAAATCGGCCTTATTCAGTACCTCGAAATAATTATCGGCATATTTTATTTCTTTTAAACCAAGATTTTCCAATACATCAAGCACATCCTTACGTTGTGCGGCATGATCCGGATTAGATACATCGCGAACGTGTAAAATTATATCCGCTTCCAACACTTCTTCCAAAGTGGCGCGAAATGCCATAATCAACTCATGAGGCAAATCGGAAATAAAACCCACCGTATCGGATAAAATTACTTCTGTACCAAGCGGCAGAGCAACTTTACGCATAGTCGGATCAAGTGTGGCGAAAAGCATATCCGCCGCCATTACATTACTTTTAGATAACATATTGAATAATGTTGACTTTCCGGCATTGGTATACCCGACCAATGCCACAACAGGATACGGAACTTTTTGCCTTGCTCCGCGCTGAATTCCGCGGGTTTGACGCACTTTTTCCAATTCTTTTCTTATACGAACTATTTTATCATCAATAATTCGCCTATCCAATTCAATCTGTGTTTCTCCGGGACCACCCAAAAATCCGGCACCTCCTCGTTGACGCTCCAAGTGTGTCCAGCTACGTACCAAACGCGACCTTTGATACGTCAAATGTGCTAACTCTACTTGTAGAGTTCCTTCTCTGGTCTGTGCTCTTTCGCCGAATATTTCCAAAATAAGTGCTGTACGATCAATCACTTTTACTTTGAGCTCTCGTTCCAAATTACGTTGCTGAATAGGCGATAATTTGGCATCTACCACCAAAAGTTCCACCTCTTCATCAACAAACAGAGGTTGCCAACGCTCTA
>CADBMG010000001.1 GCA_902795745.1 uncultured Pseudomonadota bacterium | reverse complement strand
CATGTGACAGCGGATGCTGTGTTACGTCAGCTCCCTATGGACATGGTAGATAGGCATAAGTGCTACGCCTATGAGCTCAACGCTCCGAAGAAACCGGATTTCTACTACAGCTCTGTTTTAGACCGTCACATAGTGTCGGTTATCCTGTACGAAGTTCCCGAGGGCTTCCCCCAGGAACTGGTCTCGGAAGAGATCAGATATGATCGATCTCATCTGAGTATCTTTTGATTAAATCCGCCAAGTGCATTGCTTGGCGGATTCGTTTATAAAAAAAACAGCCGGTTAACTACCGGCTGTTTGCGCGTAAAATGTTGTTTTGTTTAAGCTGCCTTGCCCATTTTCGATGCAGCAAATTCATTCATCTTTTCAATGATATAATTCATTTGCTCATCGGTTAAATATGGTGTCATCGGCAAACTGCATACAGTTTTAGAAAGTTTTTCGCAAACCGGTAATGAACGTGTATTCCACTTAGCATAAGCGGTTTGTGTATTAACCGGACGCGGATAATATGCACCGCACGGAATACCATTAGCTTTCAAATAGTTCATCAGCTCGTCGCGATGTTCGCAGGTTACGGTATAAAGAGCATAAGCTGAGCGGCAATTGTCTAAAATCTTCTGCTTGCCGAAATAAGAGCTTAGTTCATTATCGTAACGTTTGGCAACTTTATAGCGATTCTCTAATTCCTGTTTGAATTGTGTTAATTTTAAGAGCAAAACAGCCCCTTGAAACGAGTTCATACGACCGGTCATGCCTAAACGAACGTTATCGTAATGATCTTCCGGCGACATACCGTGAACACGGCAAGATTTTACCAATTCATTTTCGTCATTATTGTTAGTAAACACCGCACCGCCGTCGCCATAACCGCCGAGCGGTTTGGTCGGATAAAATGAAGTTGCACTCATATCGGCAATTGATCCGGCATTTTTGCCGTGATAAATCGACCCGAAGCTTTGGCAAGAGTCGGAAAGAACTTTCATGCCATTTTCATGAGCAATTTTGATAATTTCATCATAATCGCATGGCGAACCGAAAATATCAACGGCGATTACAGCTTTAAGATTTAATTTACCCTCGGCTTTAACTTGGGCAATCGCACGCTTCAAGTCATTAATATCCATATTGTAAGTGTTTGGATCAGAGTCTACAAAAATCGGAGTTGCTCCGAGCAAAACCGGAGCTTCTGCCGAAGCAACAAAAGTGAATGATGAAACAAACACAGCATCACCGGCTTTAACATCCCAAGCCATTAAAGCAAGAGTTAATGCATCTGTTCCCGAACCGCAAGTCGAGCAGTATTTTGTACCGGCATATTCGGCAAGCTTCGTATCTAACTCCTTGGTTTCAGGACCTTGACAATAGGCACCGTGATTTAAGATGTTCTTAAATGCGTCTAAAAACTTTTCCTGACCGATTCTTTTCTGAGTAGTTGCACAATCAAACAACATAATCGGTTCATTTGGTTTATTGGTCATAATACAAATCCTTTCTGTTTTGTTAAACTGAGTGAAATATACCGCGCTTGTCTGCTTGTTGCAACACACAAAAAGTTACTGTTTTGTAACATTGTTTGGGATGACCAAAATAAGATTATTCATTTTTTTTATAAATAAAAATCACGATTCCTTAAATTTTAAAAACAACTTAATATTTATTTTTTACTTGACATTCGCGGGGGGGTAGTATGATGGAATTAGAAACGAAATTATTATGTAGGAGATTATAGATGCTTTGTTGGCCAATTATAGGCGACGGACATTCTGTCTTTTTTCATAATTTTTTCTGTTTAGGAATAATACGTTTAATTTAATTTAAAATATTAAAGTTATGGAATCAAAAAAAAGAATGAAAGTAGCCAATTTCTGGCTGGTATGGTGTAGTGCATTAATGAACTATTTAGTTCTTCACTACGGAGTAAAACACGGCATAGCAATATGCATCTTTTGGGATGTCTTTGCACTGATGTGCATGGCATTTCGCTGGAATTGGACGTCCAAATGGTGTTATGGGTCGGCCTATCAAGTTTTTGTGTCGAACATTGCCGTGTTCTTTATAGAGAAGCATTGGGGAGCTGTTCTTTTCTGGGCAGGGGTGGTTGCCTACATTGCCGTATCAACTTGGGGTTACAGTGAGATAGCACTGGTTGTGTGCAGTTTCACTTACGCAATTCTTATTTGGTTACGAAAGCACTTATGGCCACTCCACTGTTTGTTTGCCAATATACTTTATGGCCTTGGAAATTGGACATAACAAAGCAAAAAAAAGGGACGGTGCATAATCATCGTCCTTTTTCTTTTTCAAATAAAAATTACGAAGCCTTGATAAACTTATCAAGTTCATCTATTGCATCATCAATCAATTGTTTTTTATCATTATTTTGTAAATATTGTTGAATCGCTTTTTGCGCTAAATCAATAGACAACTTGCTGGCAGAAAGGTTAATTTCCGCTTTGGCTTTTTCTGTTGCCGACTTAATACGTCTTTGCGCCTCTTTTTCTTTATTTTCCAGCTCTGCCTTCATTCTTTCGGTTTCACTTTTTTGCAAATTGCGCAGATTTTTTGTTCCTTGTTCTACAATCTGTGCGGCTTCATCTTGTACATTAACGAATTTGCGCTCGTAATCAGCAAGTAATGCCTGCGCATCATCTCGCAATTTCATTGCTTCATCAATATCATTAATTACACGGTCTACTCTTCTTTGCAAAGCCGCCTTTATGAATTTGTACCCCGGTTTTAATAAAACCAAAACAGCCAAAATAAATGCTACCGCCACCCAAAAATGTACGTCATTGTAAAACGGTTCTGCGCTGATGTGGCTTTGCATGGCATTTTTACCGGCATCAAAAACATGCGAAACATTTTCTGCCGCGCCGATGATGGCATTT